>NZ_JVSR01000027.1:0-27413 GCF_001069785.1 Streptococcus parasanguinis | reverse complement strand
GACAATCCAAAAATAATTGAGAGGCTAGGACTTTTGTCCCAGCCTCTTTCATTCTATTTAGATTATTTGTCTGTAAGAGCAGCCAATCCTGGAAGTTCTTTACCTTCAAGGAGTTCCATAGAAGCACCACCACCAGTAGAGATCCATGAGAATTTGTCTGCACGGCCAAGGTTGATCGCAGCAGCAGCTGAGTCACCACCACCGATGATTGATTTAACGCCTGGTTGTTTCACGATAGCGTCCATCACACCGATTGTACCAGCTTGGAAGTCAGGGTTTTCAAATACACCCATAGGTCCGTTCCATACAACTGTTTTCGCACCAGTCAATTCTTGGTCGAATTTAGCGATTGATTTAGGACCGATATCAAGACCAAGGAATCCTGGATCTACTGCTTCACCTTCAGTGTCTTTCACTTCAGTGTAGTCAGCAAATGCATTCGCTTCTTTTGAGTCAACTGGCAAGATCAATTTGCCGTTTGATTTTTCAAGAAGAGCTTTCGCCACATCCAATTTGTCTTCTTCTACAAGTGAGTTACCGATTTCGATACCTTGTGCTTTGTAGAATGTGTAAGTCATCCCACCACCGATAAGGACTTTATCAGCTTTTTCAAGCAAGTTTTCGATAACACCGATCTTGTCAGATACTTTTGATCCACCAAGGATAGCTACGAATGGACGTTCTGGAGCTTCAACTGCTTCTTTGATGTAAGCAATTTCGTTTTCAAGAAGGAATCCAGCAACAGCTTTATCAACGTTTGCAGAGATACCAACGTTAGATGCGTGTGCACGGTGAGCAGTACCAAATGCATCGTTTACGAAAATACCATCTCCAAGTGATGCCCAGTATTTACCAAGTTCAGGATCGTTTTTAGATTCTTTCTTGCCATCAACATCTTCGAAACGAGTGTTTTCAACCAAGAGAACTTGTCCATCTTCAAGAGCGTTAACAGCAGCTTCCAATTCAGCACCACGTGTAACACCTGGGATAAATTTCACTTCTTGACCCAATTTAGCAGCCAAGTCAGCAGCTACAGGAGCAAGTGATTTACCTTCTTTATCTGCTTCTTCTTTTACACGTCCAAGGTGAGAGAAGAGGATTGCACGTCCACCTTGTTCAAGGATGTACTTGATAGTTGGAAGAGCTGCAGTGATACGGTTATCGTTAGTGATCACGCCATCTTTTACAGGAACGTTGAAGTCAACACGAACGAGAACTTTTTTCCCTTTCAAGTCAACGTCTTTAACAGTCAATTTTGCCATTAGATATGACTCCTTCTTTTTTTAATACATGATAATTATATCACAAAATCTGTAAAAGAGGTAGAAAAATCCAATGCTTTTCCCCTCTAATTCACAGGATCCGAACGACACTTCTAGATACAAGATCAAACCTCTCTGGTTTTCACCAGAGAGGTTTTTTTGAGAGTGACTTTTTAAAAGAACGAAAGAATCCTGTAAAAGGCTTACTCTTCTTTCTTCTTACCAGCCAAGAGGAATCCGCCTAAGGCTGATAGGAGAACAGCTTCAGCTGCAAAGGAAGCTTCTAGGCTTGCCGTATTTGGTAAGTGTTCCGATTGACTTTCTTTGCTGGCATCTTTTGTTTCTTGCTGAACTGTTGGCTGTGAGTTCGCTCCTTGGTGGGCACTTAACAACTGATGGATCTCTTGATCAACCATATCCTTGTGTTCTTCCTCTTGATGACCCGCTTGAGTAGAAGTCGTTGGGGCCAACTGATCCACTTGAGAAGACTCTGTAGGCTTCAATGGATTAGCTGGATCCGGAGTCACTGGGGCAGCTGGTTGGACTGGTTGATTTGGTTGAGCTGGTTGAACAGGCTGATCAGGTTTAGCCGGTTCCTCTGGTTGGATCGGTTGATCTGGTCCTTCCGTTTGTGCTGGCTTATAGACAATCGCATAGTGAGTAAAGTGAGGAGCTGTAAAGATGACTACATCTCCAACTCTCTCAAAGGCCAAGGATTGAGGAGCTTGACCTTCTGGGAAGAAGAGAACTTGCTCCACTTCTTTATCCTTATCCACAGGGATTTTCACAAGGGATGGATGGTGGGTATCAATATCTTGACCGCTGGCATCCACGCCTTCAATATCAAAGACGATTCCTTCTCGACCCTTCAGCTCTTCTTTTTCTGCCTGATTGGCTTCAACTTTTGCGACTTTCAGTCCTTTGACAACGGTTGGCTCTAAGTTGGAGAATTGAACTTCGACTCCAGTCGCAGGGTCTACAAAGACCGCTGGCTTATCTTCTTTCAGGAGCGCAATCAAGGTTTCTAGACCTGTTTTTGCGGTTGCGAGCGCTTCAGGAGTGAGCTCTGAAGAGTCTAGGAGTTCTTTATTTTTCTCAACCAGTGCCTGCAAAGCGTCACCAGAAGGGTGATTTGGCTTACTTGCTAATAGAGCGGTCGCTTCCTCTGTCAGAGTAGAAAGAGCTTCTCTCTCTTTGACTAGATTAGCTTGTCCATCCAAGGCTTTCAAGAGAGCGGTCAATTGGTTCAACTGCTCATTGACTTGATCTTGTGTGCTGGTATCATGTTCTTTCAAGACTTTTTCAGAAGCAGCCATTCCAGCCAACAAGGCTTCTTTGACTTCAGGACTGGCAAATGTAAAGTCTACTTTGGCTTTTGCAGCTTCAGCTTCAGCCAATTTTTGCTTGAGGTATTCATCGTTGAGAGCTGGTTTTGGATTGACGAGGACATCAAAGCTTGTGCTAGCTCCTTTGTAATGGATAGTGATGGTTTGACGGCCTTCCTTGGTCGCATCAAATCCAGTTACTTCAACCCCTTCATCGGTCAAGGCGTGCGTTTCGGTCGTTTCATCTTCAAAGACGACTGTAAAGCGTCCGCCTTCTTTCTCCAATGCTTCTCCGACAATATATTCCACTTTTGGTTTGTCGGTCAATTCTAGACCAGCAACCGCTTTTTCGCCTGCTTCCTCTGCACTGACCACAAAAACAGTGAGAGTCTTATCTAATTTCTGACCAAGGTAAGAGACTTCTAGGTGTTGTTCTCCCAGCTTGCTACTATCAAATCCATGAATCTCTACACCTGAGTTGGTGAGGTTGACCAGTTGATCTGCTTGGCCATCTTTATAATGAACGCGGAGAGTCGCCCTTTTCAAGGAAAGGGCATCGCCTTCCCGGTAGACCTTCTTGGTCAATCCATCTTCAAATTGGAGTCCCGCAATTTCTTTATCATTCTTTGGAACTTCGATCGCCAAAACATTACTGATATCTTTACCAGGAACTTGTGCGCGATAGTAAAGAAGAGACGGGGTTGATTCAAAAGCGAGCGGTTTAAATATGAGATTTCCAGCTTGATCGGCTGTCATGGTCGCAATTGGACTAGTGGCTTCTTTATCGGCATAAAGAGTCAGAGTAGTATTGGCCGGAACATCTTTGAAACCGACTTGGACAAAATGATTACCTAAGTTTTGCGCTGCAGCATGTTTCATCGGGATGTTGACCGTTTCCGTATCCAGACTTTCATACATCTTCCAGTTGTAAATCCGGATGGCTTGCCATGGGGTGCCGTTATCTGCTGTAATGACATGGAGACGCCAGTCTTGAGCCTTGATCGGATGATCCAGTGTAATGTCAGATACATGGGCTTTATTGCCACGAACTTCCTTAGCGAGCTTCCATTCACCCACTTCATCCTTGTAGTAAAGGTCGAAGTCACGGGTATTCATCTTGCCATCGTCGACAGATTCTCCACCCGCACCGGCATGGTCCATGACCCAACGAACAATGGTCCGTGGTTGTATCAAACGAATATCGACGGTTCCACTCAATTGAGCAGAAGACCATTTATCTGAAAGACTGGTAATGGTCCCATTTAACATGCCTTCAATACCTTCACTACCATCCGCATCTGGGAAGCTCGAACCGATCACTTTGGCTCCAATGACTACGTTTGGCGCTAGGGCTTTTGGAAGACTGGTATCTGACACGGTCATGCCCCAATCAAAGGCTACAGTTCCCGCATCTGAACGTTGGCCGTTCTTCCCAACTGCCACAACCTTGAGTTCCTGAGTGGTTCCTTCTGCACTTGCTGAACGGGTAACTTTTGGTAGATAGACGGTTGTTGCAGAAGACCCTGTTAAGAGACGCCAGTTGTCGCCATCTTTTTCATAGACTTCATAATAATCTGCATCTGCTACCCCTTTAAAATTGAGAACTGCTTCTGCTTCTTGCGCATTTTGTAGACGTTTTGCTCGAACGGATACTTCTGCTGGAGTCGCTGGTTTCTCTTGGTTTGAAGTAATTGACAATTGGCCGAGATTAAATTTGTAGTCTTTAACATCCGTATCATGGTCAAAGAACATCTTCACAGCATAAATGGTCTTGCCAGCCAAACTTCCCAAATCAAAGGTTTGAGTAGACCAATCCGCACTCGGTGTCAATTCTTTCCATTCGTATTCAGAGTAGTCTTCTTTGGTGGCAACAGCTACCCAGGCAGCAGCTCCGATCCCACCTTTATGACTGACGCTCAATTTTGTCGTTTCTGTCACAGGGATCTTGGTCGAATAGAGCATGACATTTTGATTGCTATTGGCTTTCAGATCGCCTTCAAAGGCTAGAGAATTTCCTCCATTGTAGGCTTGATCAAAATCATAGCGACCTTTTAATGGTGTACTATCTTCACTATGCTCTACCCACCAACGCCATGTTGGAAGGTAGCCAGAAACAGAACGGTAGTTCCACTCCCCTTCTTTAGAAATCTTGCCATCCACAAACCAGTGTTTTCCGTGACCAGTATTGAAGGAAGTATTGAAATCTTCACTTGTAATAGGAGTTTTGTCCACTACTAGATTGGACATACCGTACCAAGATTGGTCTGCTGGTTTTCCTTTAGTCGGATCTCCTTGGAAACCTGTCCAGAATAGATCTTCATGGGTATGGTAACCTTCTCCCGTCTTTCCTAGCCCTGTAATGGTGTCAGGTGCATAAAGACCAAGAGATAGACGCAGCTTGCCATGTTCATCTAAAATGGCATTCCAGTCTACATTAGTTTTATAAGAGCCTCCTTTTTGGAGCTCGAGTCCAGCTAGAACATCATAAGGATTCCGCTTAATCCATTTAGCTGTACTGATGGAATAATCCACTTCTGATTTGCCCCAGTTAAAGTTAGCAAAGAAGGTATCCACTGGATTTTCCCCATTTTCTGGCTGCATGAAATTGTAGTTGTATTCTCCCAGCGCATTCTCATGGTAACGGCCATATTCATAGGTCATAGCATCATACCAGGAATACTTAATCGGATAGTTCAGACTCTTGGCATATTCCTTGGTATAAAGAAGAAAATCTCTCAACTTTGGACCCAATGGTTCTACAAGATTTCCGGTTGTTTCTTGGTTGATAAAGTAACCATCAAAGCCATAGTACTTGGCAAGTTCGACTAATTTCCGGGCGATCGGGAAGGTTTTAGAGCCTTCACTATCTTCTTTCAAGGTTTCTGCAAAATGTTCTTGATCCTTGATGCTGCTAGACCAGTTATAAAAGAGTGTCCCATAAATAGGAACCCCATTACGGTGGGCTGCATCGATCACATCTGCTGATGGAACCAGTCCTTCCCAAAAGACCATGGAGTCCAAATATTGCCAGTAATCAAAAGCATAGGCTTTAAACTCTTCCCCGCCGACAGACGCATGATCCTTTGCTTTGGAGTTCATATTTGACAGTGCTTGGATCTTCGCTTCAGGGTTGGCTTGTTCATTAATTTGTTTCCCTTGAAAACGACTCGCAAGTGGGACACTTGCTCTGTTCATATCGTCATCCACTCGTTTTCCTGGTTCCCACTTCAAGAGATCGTCCCAAGTATCGAACTTAACTTCTTTGGGTCTCAATTGTTTTTCTTCATTGGTTGGTAAATCGGCCACTTTCTCAGCAGCAGCTTTCGGTTTTTCAGTCTCTGAAACAGCTGGATGATCTGTAGTCGCCGAGCTAGCTTCTGTACTTGTAGGACTAGCCTCTGGAGCGACCACTTCTGCGGCTGGTTTTTCCGTTTCTGCAGCAGGTAAAGCCGCATCTGCAGTATAGACGCCAGCTTCTCTCACTAGATGATTGACGTCTTCGGTCGCTACTGAAGAGGTTTCTAAGGGTTGTTCACTAGTAGAAACCGTCTCATCTGCAGAGACAGCGCCTGTTCCTAAAAATGCTAACCCAATCAATGCGGAGCAAACTCCCACACTGAATTTTCGTATACTAAATCGTTCTTTCTTTTCAAATAGATGACCTTTCATCTTGACCTCCTTGTATGGTTTTTTTCTTTTTCTTGAGCGATTTCCATTGGCTCCTTCCTCCACGATCTGTAATCGCTTTCATTTTCTTGTATTAGAAATCTCCAATCAAGAATAGGATACCCTAATCTATTTAGCACTGTCAATCTATTTTGCCAATTCCTATAATATGATGAGAAAGCCCTAAAAAAAGTACAAAAAAAGAGGAGGTTTCCCTCCTCTCATCATACGCATGAATTATTTAGCAATTTTTGCGAAGTATTCAAGAGTACGAACAAGTTGTGCAGTGTAAGACATTTCGTTGTCATACCATGAAACAACTTTAACCAATTGTTTACCGTCAACGTCAATAACTTTAGTTTGAGTTGCGTCAAACAATGATCCGTAAGACATACCTACAACGTCTGAAGAAACGATTGGATCTTCAGTGTAACCGTATGATTCGTTTGAAGCTGCTTTCATAGCTGCGTTCACTTCATCAACAGTAACGTTCTTGTCAAGAACAACTACCAATTCAGTAACTGATCCAGTTGGAACAGGAACACGTTGTGCAGCTCCGTCCAATTTACCGTTCAATTCAGGGATAACCAAACCGATTGCTTTAGCAGCACCAGTTGAGTTAGGAACGATGTTAGCAGCACCAGCGCGTGCACGACGAAGGTCACCTTTACGGTGTGGACCGTCAAGGATCATTTGGTCACCAGTGTAAGCGTGGATAGTAGTCATCAATCCTTCAACAACACCGAAGTTATCTTGAAGAGCTTTAGCCATTGGAGCCAAGCAGTTTGTAGTACATGAAGCACCTGAGATAACTGTTTCAGTACCATCAAGAATATCGTGGTTAGTGTTAAATACGACTGTTTTAACATCTGATCCACCAGGAGCAGTGATAACAACTTTCTTAGCACCACCAGCATGCAAGTGTTTTTCAGCAGCTGCTTTAGTAGCAAAGAAACCAGTTGCTTCAAGAACGATTTCTACACCGTCGTTAGCCCAGTCGATTTGTTCTGGATCGCGTTCAGCAGAAACTTTAACGAATTTACCGTTAACTTCGAATCCACCTTCTTTAACTTCCACAGTACCGTCGAAACGACCTTGAGTTGTATCGTATTTCAACAAGTGTGCAAGCATAACTGGATCTGTAAGGTCGTTGATGCGTGTAACTTCAACACCTTCTACGTTTTGGATACGACGGAAAGCAAGACGTCCGATACGACCGAAACCGTTAATACCAACTTTAACTACCATTCGTGATTTCCTCCTTATGAAAATCAAAAAAATTTTTTGTGAAAAGAGTAACTTGACACAGCGCCAAACATCTTTTAACAGTCTCTATTATATACTTTATTGCATTAAAAAGCAACTATTTCCCAACGAAAAGCAAGATTTATCATAGATCACTGCCTCTTTTATTAAAGTTTTTCACAAAGTCTTGATCGATCGGAAAAGCGCTATTTTACTTGTACTCACTTTTGGAACGAAGAAAAACTCTTCCCAAAGTGGGAAGAGTTTTTAAGCATTGGTAAATTAAGCTTCACCTTTAGCTTTTTTAATGATTTCTTCTTGTACTGATTTTGGTACATCTTCGTAGTGGTCAAATACCATCATGAAGGTACCACGTCCTTGAGTTGCAGAACGAAGGACAGTAGCGTAACCGAACATTTCAGCAAGTGGCACATAAGCACGAACGATTTGGCTTGCACCGTGTGCTTCCATACCATCTACACGTCCACGACGAGCAGTTACGTGACCCATAACATCCCCAAGGTTTTCTTCAGGAACTGTGATGGTTACAAGCATCATTGGTTCAAGGATAGCTGGTTGTGCAGTCTTAGCAGCTTCTTTAAGTGCAAGAGATGCAGCGATCTTGAAGGCAGTTTCAGATGAGTCGACATCGTGGTATGAACCATCGTAAAGCTTAGCTTTCACGTCAACCATTGGGTAACCAGCAAGAACACCGTTCGCCATAGATTCTTGAAGTCCTTTTTCTACTGCAGGGATGAATTCACGTGGAACCACACCACCGACGATCGCATTTTCGAACTCGAATCCTTTACCTTCTTCGTTTGGAGTGAATTCGATCCAAACATCACCAAACTGACCTTTACCACCAGATTGACGTTTGAAGAATCCACGTGCTTGTGTAGAAGCGCGGAATGTTTCACGGTAAGATACTTGAGGGGCACCAACGTTAGCTTCAACCTTGAATTCACGTTTCATACGGTCAACAAGGACATCCAAGTGCAACTCACCCATACCAGAGATAACTGTTTCACCAGTTTCAGGGTTTGTTTCAACGCGGAATGTTGGATCTTCTTCAGCCAATTTTTGAAGGGCGATACCCATCTTGTCTTGGTCTGCTTTAGATTTAGGCTCAACCATCAATTGGATAACTGGTTCTGGAACTTCGATTGATTCAAGGATGATTTTTGCTTTTTCATCTGTCAATGAGTCACCAGTTGTTGTATCTTTCAAACCAACGGCAGCAGCGATATCTCCAGAGTAAACTGTTTCGATTTCTTTACGAGTGTTGGCGTGCATTTGAAGGATACGTCCGATACGTTCACGTTTACCTTTAGAAGTGTTCAATACGTATGAACCTGAGTTCAAGACACCTGAGTAAACACGGAAGAATGTCAAACGACCTACGAATGGGTCAGTCATGATCTTGAAGGCAAGAGCTGCAAATGGCTCTTCATCAGATGCTGGACGTTCTTCTTCTTCGTCTGTATCTGGGTTTACACCCTTGATTGCAGGGATATCAAGTGGGCTTGGAAGGTAGTCAAGGACTGCATCCAACATCAATTGAACCCCTTTGTTCTTGAAGGCAGAACCACAAAGTACTGGGTAGAATTCAACGTTGATTGTAGCTTTACGGATACCAGCTTTCAATTCTTCGTTAGTGATTTCTTCCCCTTCAAGGTATTTCATCATCAAGTCTTCATCAGTTTCAGCAACTGCTTCAACCAATTTTTCACGGTATTCTTGAGCTTGTTCAAGGTATTCAGCTGGAATATCTTCTTCAAGGATATCTGTACCAAGGTCGTTAGTATAGATTTCAGCTTTCATCTTGATCAAGTCAATGATTCCGCGGAAGTCATCTTCAGCACCGATTGGCAATTGAATTGGGTGAGCGTTTGCTTGAAGACGGTCATGAAGTGTGCTTACTGAGTAAAGGAAGTCAGCACCGATTTTATCCATCTTGTTAGCGAATACGATACGTGGAACTCCGTATTCAGTTGCTTGACGCCAAACTGTTTCAGTTTGAGGCTCAACACCTGATTGTGAGTCAAGAACGGTTACAGCACCGTCCAAAACGCGGAGTGAACGTTGAACTTCGATAGTGAAGTCCACGTGTCCTGGTGTGTCGATGATGTTTACACGAGTGTCTTTCCATTGAGCTGTTGTAGCGGCAGATGTGATAGTGATACCACGTTCTTGTTCTTGCTCCATCCAGTCCATTTGTGACGCACCTTCGTGAGTTTCACCGATTTTGTGAATCTTACCAGTGTAGTAAAGGATACGCTCAGTTGTAGTTGTTTTACCAGCATCGACGTGAGCCATGATACCGATATTACGAGTTTTTTCAAGTGAAAATTCGCGTGCCATGAGGTTTGTTTCTCCTATATTTTTTATTTCTATATTCTATTATAACATGATTTAATAAAAACGGATAGGCAGGACCTACCCGTTCTCAGTGTTTTCATGATTTGTTGGTTTCAACTCGTTGCTGAGTTGAATAGAAGCTGAAACTATATGTTTAGCTAATTTGAACCCGAGCGAGGCCCGGTGCAAAAAAGATAAACTGCTTTGTGTTCACGGAACACTGCATCAGTTTCCTATTTTTGCCTTGGGCCTTTGCCGCTCTTGGTATCATAATTGAACCCGGGCTAAAAGCTCAAGTTAACCGATCTGAGCCGGAACGGGATGCTGTGTGAAAAAGATAAACTTCCTTGTATTCATCGAATACTGCGTCAGTTTCCTATTTTCACTTTGCATCCTTGCCGTTCCTAGCATCATGATCTTACCAGCGGAAGTGTGCGAATGCACGGTTAGCTTCAGCCATACGGTGAGTATCTTCACGTTTCTTAACAGCTGCACCAGTGTTGTTCGCTGCATCCAAGATTTCTTTTGCAAGACGATCAACCATTGTGTGTTCCCCACGTTGACGAGCGATTGTTACCAACCAACGAAGTCCAAGTGTTGTACGACGTTCTGGACGAACTTCAACTGGGACTTGGTAGTTAGAACCACCGACACGGCGAGCACGTACTTCAAGTACAGGCATGATGTTTTCCATAGCTGTTTCGAATACTTCAAGAGCATCGTTTCCAGTAGCTTCTTTAATTTGTTCGAAAGCTCCGTAAACGATTGAAGCAGCTGTACCACGTTTACCATCAAGCATAACGCGGTTGATAAGACGAGTAACTAATTGTGAATTGTAAAGCGGATCTGGCAATACATCGCGTTTAGGCGCACGGTTTTTACGACTCATTTCTCTTTATCCCCTTTCCTTATGCTTTTGGACGTTTAGTACCGTATTTAGAACGGCCTTGTTTACGATCGTTTACACCTGCAGTATCAAGTGCTCCACGGACGATATGGTAACGTACCCCTGGAAGGTCTTTTACACGTCCACCACGAAGAAGAACCACGCTGTGTTCTTGCAAGTTGTGTCCGATACCTGGGATATAAGCAGTCACTTCGATCAAGTTGCTCAAACGTACACGGGCAAATTTACGAAGGGCAGAGTTAGGTTTTTTAGGTGTCATTGTTCCAACACGAGTTGCAACACCACGTTTTTGTGGTGAAGAAACGTTTGTTTGAACTTTTTTATGACTGTTGTAACCAACGTTCAAAGCTGGTGATTTAGATTTTTCTACTTTTGATTTACGCGGTTTGCGAACCAATTGGTTAATTGTAGGCATCTACATTCTCCTGTGAAATTTTTTATTTTTGGTGATGGTACACTTGGTGACAGCTACCATCTGTGTGTACTTTTGCAACATTTGTCAGCACGTCCCTGTACACTCTTGAGAGACCAAAAGTAAAAAGTACCGTCTATTATTATAACATGACGGCACTTTGATTGCAAGATGTTTTTTTATTTTTTAAAGAAGTCGAAAAAGTTCATTATTGACCAGCTTCAGCAGGTTCTTCTGCCCCTGCATCTGCAGCCGGAGCATACTGTTGTTGCTGTTGTGGTTGAACTGTCGCATTGGCTCCAGCTACTCCAGCATTGGCATTAGTATTTGCGTTCGCGTTCGTGTTGGCATTAGCGTCTGTTTGAGTCTGCTGTGTTGCCGTTGTGTCGCTCTCATAGGTCAGTCCATAATAGTTAGCGATGTATTGGATACGGGCCTCAAGCGATTGCTTTTGAGTCGCATCTTTGACTTTCTTCACAGCAGCTTGGGCAGCGTTCACAGAATCTTGACTTGGCGTTGTTTCCATTTGAACGACTGCTTTTTCAGCAGCTTCTGTATTTTTCTTTTCTTCCTTCTTTTCTTTTTCTTCCTTTGTTTCCTTTTTCACTGGAAGGGAACCTGTTTTTTTAGCAGGTTGAATTTCTGTCGTTACCTGGGCAGCTGTATTCTTTTTAACGGTATACAAACCAGCTACCAAAATAAAGGATAGAGACAGAACTGTCACCAAGCGAATCCACAAAGGACTATTATCAAATCGATCTAAAATTCTTTTCACTTTTTGATCCTCCTTTGTTGCTCTTAATCAAAGATATTCCCAACTTCGACACTCAATTTATTTTCTTTTACATCGATGTTGGTCACGCGCAATAAGGATTTGTGTTCAAAGAATTCACGGTCGGTTGCAGCATTATCCGCAAAGACAGCTACCCCTGCTAATTCAGAATCGAATTCAGCCAAGAGACTGACCATCCCGTTAATCGTTCCGCCACCTTTAAGGAAGTCATCGACAATCAAGACCCTGCTTCCTGCTTTTAGGCTCCGTTTTGAAAGGAACATTTTCTCAATGCGATCCCCACTTGAGCCTGAAACATAGTTGACACTAACGGTTGACCCTTCTGTGATTTTCAAATCACGACGGACAATGACAAATGGAACATTCAAGACATTGGCCACTGCATTCGCTAAAGGAACTCCCTTGGTCGCTACGGTCATGACAGCATCAATTTTCTTATCTCGAAAGGCTTTGGCAATGATGCGGCCGATCCGATTCAAAATCTTTGGATTGCTCAAAAGATCAGACAGGTAAATGTAGCCACCAGGAAGGATACGATCACTTTCAGACAGTTGCTTGCAAAGATCTTCGACGATTTCTTTGGATTCTTGATCTGAGATAGACGGTGTAAAGATCACGCCTCCACCAGCTCCTGTAATGGTCTCAATATTTCCGATTTCCATCTCTTCAAACGCACGCTTAATGATCACGATATCTTCTGAGATGGAAGACTTGGCAGACTCATACTTTTCCGCAAACGTATTGAGGCTAGTCAATTCATAGGGATGGTTGATCAAGTAATTAGAAATTACGACCATCCGTTCACTTCTTCTTAATTTCATTTTCTCACCATGTAGTTTTTTCTATCATTATACCATAAGAAGCGAAAAAAACGAACATTCTGATTTACAGAAGGCCGTTTTTTCCTGATTATTTTATTTTTGGCAGAATCATTCCCGTATTTATCCCTGTTTTTACTAGTCGAGATTCGGTTTATAGAAGGAACGATTTTCCATAGCAAAGATTTTATTGGTCATTTCGCCAGGACCAATTAAGCCAAGTGCTGTTGTCATCATCATCATTTCCGCATCCAAATTATCGATCATATGAATAATCTCTGCTTCCATGATCTTTGGACGAACAGGACTACCGTATTCGAGCAAGCCATGGTGACTCAAGATCACATGGCGAAGGACGATGACTTCTTCTTTTTGGTCATCAATCTTCAAGTCTTGCAAGACCTTGGTGATTTCTTCATCGATCAGTGCAATGTGGCCGATGAGGTTGCCCCGAACAGTGTATTCTGTATTTTCAGGCCCCGTCAACTCGATCACCTTGGCCAAATCGTGTAACATAATCCCTGCAAAGAGCAAGCTCTTATTCAACTGAGGATAGATATCGCCGATACTATCTGCCAAGCGGACCATGGTTGCCGTATGATAAGCAAGGCCTGCTTCAAAGGCATGGTGGTTGGTCTTAGCAGCTGGATAACTATAAAACTCTTTCTCATATTTCCCATAGAGGGCCCGGACAATCCGTTGCCAGACTGGATTTTCAATTTTGAAAATCATGTTTGACAGGTATTCATGCAATTCCTTGGGATCTACTGGTGGTTTTTCCTTAAAGTCTGCTGGATTGTTGGGCTCTCCTGCTTGGGGCAAGCGCATATTCAATTGATTAACTTGCGGGGTATTATTGTAAACTTCTCGACGTCCAGACATATGGACCACGCGCCCAGCCATAAAACTCTCTACATTGTGAGGTTGGGCATCCCATAGTTTACCTTCGATTGTACCGGTCTCATCCTGGAAGACAAAGGCGAGGTAGTTTTTCCCGGCCCGCGTTTGACGCACTTCTGCTGACTTGATCAAATAGAATCCTTCGAACAATTCATCTTTTTTCATTTGGTTAATTTTGACCATCATCTTCTCCATCTTCTATATATACATCTAGTCCCAGCAGGTCCTCATCGCTTTCGATTTGGCGGAGTGTCCGCTCAATGGCACTGGTCCGTCTGGTTAGCAAATCATCAATATTATTGGAAGCATTCTTTAAATGGCGCTGAGTCTTGGCCAGAATCCCTCCAAACTTATGGAATTCTGATTTGACCGATCCCAACACCTTGCTAATGTCATCTGCACTCTTTTGGATGTTGAGCGTTTTAAAGCCAACAGACAAGGAGTTCAAGAGGGCTGATAAGGTACTTGGCCCAGCCACTAAAATTTGTTCGTCCCGACGCAAGCGATCGAAGAATTCTGGATTGCGAACCACTTCGGAATAGAGGCCTTCAGTTGGCAAAAAGAGAATTCCGAAATTCGTTGTCGCTGGTGGAAAGAGGTATTTTTGTTGGATATCCTTAGCAAAACGCTTGATACTAGCAAGAAGGGCCTTGCGGTAACGCTCGATCTCCTCTTTCTCTCCTGATTCATAAGCTTCTTCCAGACGATAGTAGTCTTCCAGTGGGAATTTAGAGTCAATCGGCAGATAGACTGGCTCCTCTCCTTGTCCTGGAAGCTTAATAGCATACTCCACGCGCTCACTGGATTGGGGAACGGTGACAAACTCCCGCTCATACTGGGCTGGGGTCAAGATATCTTCAATGATTTGACCCAGCTGCAATTCGCCCATAATCCCACGCGTCTTGGTATTGGAGAGAACTTTATTAAGGGTTCCGACATCCCGCGCCACCGTCTGCATTTCTCCTAGCCCTTTGTTGACCGACTCCAATTGTTTTGAAACCGTCTCAAAGGAGGTCTGTAAGCGGTGCTGCAAGGTTTTCTCCAATTTTTCTTCTACCGTTTGGCGCATCTGTTCTAGCCGCACTTCATTGGACTCTTGGATCTGGCGCATGCGCTCATCTGTTTTGTCCCGATTTTTAGTAAAGTGCTCGTTCATCTCAGCGCGCAGAGCCGTCGTCTGCTGGTGGATCTCCACTCGCATCTCGGTTAAACGATCTGTCAGAGCGATCTCTAACTGCTGATTGGCAATCTGGCTTGCTTGTCTTTCTTTTTCAAAACGATAGTCCAACTGGTCTGTCAAATGATCCTCATGGTCTTCCAGCAACTCTCTTAAAGCCGGTCTTGTATCATCTGACCGTTGCAAGAGATAGATGAGGAGGCCCAGATTGAGCAGGCCAATCAGAAGCAGAATGATATTCATATTAACCTCTGTCTTTACTATAAACAATGACAAGATAGCCACGGTCAAGACTCACTTGAATCGGTTGATCCAAAAATTCATTGGAGCCATACATGGCCTTCAAAAAATAATTCTCCTGATGGAGCGGATACTTGGCTCCTGTAATCTCTAGGTGGCCTTGTCCGACAGGCATAAAGCCAACATAAGACATGGCTGGATCTGGCTGAATCTCATGGCAACCAGCTGGTCTGTAGATCAAGCGATTTTGACCATCGACTAATTGGATCTGCTCCATGTAGGGAGCTAGGTCTGGATCGGTCGGCAAAAAGATATTGGACAAAAAGTGATCCAAGCGACCACCAAAGGCACCGTAAACAGTGACAACAGCATCTGGATAGGCCTCAAAGACCGCTTTCAAGGCCAATTCCAAATCCGTATCATTCTTTTCAGGAACGGACTGAACAACCTGCTTGGCTTGGGTTCGGATCTGATGCAAATCAGTCTCAGAGACAGAATCGAAATCCCCCACAGCTATATCTAAAGGCAGGCCTTGTTCCAGTAACTTCAAACAGCCACCGTCGACACCTACGTAAAGCTCTTGATCTTTTGGCAAGAGCGTGCTGTCACCTCCTGCCAGTATTGCGATGTTACCCATTTACAGCATCTCGGAGCGTTTGAACGCGCTCATTGACCTCCCCATTAAAGACATAAGAGCCCGCTACAAAGACATTGGCCCCGGCTTCTTTTGCTTGGGAAATACTTTGAGCATCAATTCCACCATCCACTTCGATATCAAAGTCTAAACCTTTTTCTTCACGAAGAGCGACTAATTCGCGCACCTTGTCCATGGTTTCAGGCAAGAAGGCTTGGCCACCGAATCCTGGATTAACGGTCATAACCAAGACTTGATCCACCAAGTTCAAGACATGTTTGATACTGTCTACAGGAGTCCCTGGGTTGATCACGACACTAGCCTTCACACCCGCTTGACGAATTTTTTGAAGAGCTCCGTGGATATGAGGAGTAGCTTCCACATGGATGCTGATGATGTCAGCACCTGCACGGGCAAATTCTTCGATATGGTGTTCGGGATTGGTGACCATCAAGTGGCAATCAAAGACCAACTTGCTATGCGGACGCATGCTCTCTACGACACCAGCTCCAAAGCTGATATTGGGCACAAAATGGCCATCCATGACATCGATATGGGCATAGTCAGCTCCAGCTGCTTCTAAGCGTTTCAATTCACTTTCAAAATTGGCATAATCTGCACTCAAAATTGAGGGTGCAATTTTCATTGTTTTCATCGTTGTAGTGTCTCCTATTTTGGCATTTTTTTCGAAACTTTTTTATAGGTTTCGCGACGGTTTTCAATCTCACTTAGAAATTGCAAGTAATCCTCATAACGGAAAGGCGCAATTTCCTCTCTTTCAACGGCTGGTTTCACCGCACAAGCGGGCTCATGCGTGTGGGTACAGGTACGAAATTTACAAGAGTGGCTCACATCGGCGATCTCTGGGAAGGCTTGATTTAAGTCTTCGCTGGTCGTCACTTCATAATCGAGGGAGGAGAAGCCAGGCGTATCTGCGATCTTTCCTCCATTTAAATGGTAAAAGCTGACAGCTCGGGTCGTGTGTCGACCGCGCCCCAGACTATCTGAAATCTCACCCGTTTCAAGCTCCAGATCCGGAGCGATTTTATTGAGCAAGGTCGATTTTCCTACACCGGTCTGTCCCATAAAGACCGTGGTTTGATTGGTCAAAAGGGGCAAGAGTTCCTCAATCGACAAGACAAAGTCGTAGCCAATAGCCTGATAGATTCCTTGGTAGTATTGGATGTCTTCCATATCTTCTAACAAGTCCAGTTTTGAAATATAGACAATGGGATGAATCCCCTTGTGCTCCAAAAGAACCAGAAAACGGTCTAAAAGATTGGCATTGAAATCCGGCTCCTTCGCTGACATGATCACTACTGCCTGATCAATATTGACAATAGGAGGACGCACGAGGCTATTTTTTCGAGGCGCAATGCTCAAAATGTAGCCTTCCGAATTCTCTTCAGCAGAGAACTCCACCTGATCCCCCACATAAGGAGTCTGTCCTTTTTTTCTAAAATTTCCACGAGCCCGTGTCTGGTAAATGTGACCGTCTGACTCCACGTAGTAGAAGCCAGCCAAGGCCTTGACGATTGTTCCTTGCAAATCGCACTCCTTTGAGATTAATACTATCTATTATACCAAAAAATGAGAAATAAGGCTGGATTGCTTGATAATAAAAAACGAAAAGTGAACCTCTCCGAACGCTTTTAGAAACGAATAGGTTCGTTTTTTAAACGGATAGAAACAGAAGACGGAGTATCCGTTATGACTTGTCTTTTAGCAGAATTCGGGAAAGGGCACCTTCCTTTTTTTCCTTGGCATTTTTCCTAAAAAGTGTATAATAGAACTATGCGGAGGTGGTGGAACGGCAGACACGCATGCTTCAGGCGCATGTGCCCCTTCGGGCGTGAGGGTTCAAATCCCTTTCTCCGCATCTTGGAAAGGTGGCCCAGCTCGGTACGGCACCGGACTCGAAATCCGGCAAGTGGATTTTTATTCACGCGCGGGTTCAAATCCCGTCCTTTCCTTCTACAAAAACAAGACATGAGCTACGAAGCTCATGTCTTTTCTGTTATTTTATTCCTACTTCTAGAAGGCCATCTGCTAGGCGAGCGAAGTCTTCTAAGCTCAGAGCTTCTCCTCGTACAGAAGGTTGCAGGCCTGCAGCTTGGATTCCTGCTTCCAGTTTGGCTTTGATTTCTTCGGTCTTGCCAAAGCGACTAGTCAAGTTGTTCCAAAGTGTTTTGCGGCGGTGGACAAAGCTAGCCTTGCTGACAGAGAAGAAGAAATCTTCATCTTTGACAGCTACTGCTGGTTCTTCGCGACGGACCATCTTCAAAATGGCAGAGTCGACGTTTGGTGCTGGCACAAAGACGGTGCGAGGCACGATAAAGGCTACCTTAGCAGTCATATAGTATTGGACTGCAATGGATAAAGAACCATAAGCCTTGGTGTTGGGCTCAGCCGAGATGCGGTCTGCCACCTCTTTTTGCATCATGACCACAAATTCTTGGAAAGGAATCTTGGATTCGATCAAGTGCATGAGGATGGGAGTTGTGATGTAATACGGAAGGTTAGCCACCACCTTGATCGGAAGGTCTGGATTTTTAAACTCTGCGATGTACTGGTTGAGGTCTACCTTGAGGATGTCTTGGTTGACAACTGTGACATTATCAAAATCCCGTAAGGTATCCGCCAAAATAGGAACCAAGCGGTCATCGATCTCAAAGGCCATGACTTCTGCGGCATTTTCTGCCAAGAACTCAGTAAGTGCCCCAATCCCAGGACCAATTTCGATGACATTGACCTGCTTATCGATCTCTGCCGTATCCACAATTTTTTGAAGGATGTTGGTATCGGTCAAAAAGTTTTGACCGAAGGATTTTTTAAAGGTAAATCCGTGACGCTCCAGCACTGCCTTGGTCACGCTATAATCTGCAATTCTCATGTATTCTCTTTTCTATTTATTAGCTAAAAACAATATATAAAACCCACATAATTCCTAATGCCAACAAAATCCAAAACACTAAAAGAACACGAGACTTGTTCCCTTGTGAATCGGCTCCAGTCATATCGATCGCTTTCTTATCTTCTTGGGGGTTCATTTTCTTCAGTTCATCCTGATAGGCAACCGAATCTAGAATATTGTCTTCTGGCAATAATTCTGAAGCATAATAATCAGGAAAGCCCATAGCAAGACCAATTAAGTTCTTTTCTGTCAAAGAAAAATCTAAATCTTTGGGTTGATTTTCCCGAATAGCTCGTATATTTTTTAACAGTTTATCAGAAACAACAGACACTTGGTCCATAAAAACAACATCTAAGACATCAAATCCGAGCACATCACCATCTTTTACGTTTGCAAGAATATAACGAACAAAGGCATCATATAATTGTAAGGTCTGAGAAGCATTTTCTTCTAAAAAAGACCGATTTTGGAGGGCGTTTTGCTGGAATTTTTCAATAGGAAGCAAGATATCTACATTCTGCTCTTGGTAAAATCTTTCTGCTTGTTCTTCATCTTCTTCAAGTTCTTCTGCTGTTTCCCAGAGAGCAATAGGAGCTTTTAAATCTTCTTCATCCCAAAACAATTGCCAAAAATAAGGTATCGTGTAAATTCCCTCTGTTAAGATACGAGCTTCATCTCCGTTTTTTAAGTAAATATAACTTCTATTCGCCATTCCATTTCCTTTCAAAATCTTTGAAAAAGGGTAGTGGTTCAGGTAAGATGTAGATAAAACTATATAGTTTCCCAATGAAAGAAACTCTCTAATCTTTATCTCTGCCTTCTAGTTCCTCACTAAACTTTTGCATTTCCTTAAAAGCTGTTAGGCTAACATAGGCACCCGCTTCATAATACTCCGTTGGATTTATGGCATAGTCAAAGCCTTCAATCATGCCACCAGCTTCTTCAATCATGCCATTCCACTTTTCATCAAAGACCATTCGCAGACGTTTCCAATCAGTAAATACTGGCACAGAATTGCGCCCATCTTTTCCTTCTCTGACTGGGATGCTGAACTTAGCGTCTTCTTTCAATACAAAGGAGTTGGCTCCCTGACTCTTATCGGGGAATCCCGAAGTAGCATTTAAAGGAATGAGGAGTTTGGCTTTTGGCATGGCTGCTGAGAAGAATTTATAATAGAGCTTATATATTACTTCTTCGTCATCTGTTGTAGGCTTATCCATCTGCCCCATCAACAGCATCCATCTTACAATATCAGGATTCATAACAGGAACTTGTATCTCTGGTAGGTTCGAAAAATCTGGTTTCTGAACCAAAACAGAAGCACTAATGCTGACTTCCTTGGTATTAAAGGCTGCTCCCAAAGCTCCATTTAAGTAAAAGGCTGTCCCAAGAAAATTCTCAATTCCTTTTTTATCTGCTGTATTTTCAATCAGTTTCACAACTGAATTTGGTCGACGATCAATGGTTTCCTTAAATTGGTGATACCAACGCGGCGTATATAGCATGATCATCGGGTCTGAACAGAGATAGCCCTCTTCACCTTTATCATAGGTCGTTGAGAAAAGATACGCTTCCCCCGTTTTTTCTGAAAAGACCGCGTAAATCGAATCTGCTGCTAACAACTTGTCCTTGACGATTTCTGCTAGGCGTTCTAGCTTTCGAGTGTTAGCTTGATAGCTTTCTTCACTTTCAGTTTTCTGATTTTGACGGCACTCCCATAAAAAGAGGCGCAATATTTCTATGCTATCATCAAGACTAGCGGCTTGATAGTCTTCATTGGACATTTGACCTTTTTGGACAATTACAAACGCGTTATAAAGAGCATCTGTATAGCTTGATAGCCGTTGTTCCTCATCGACACCATAACTATAGAGAACACTTCCCTTTTTAAGATTAACCAAGGAAGTTTCCATATCGATGACCAAATGAGCTAGAGATTCATCCGTGAGAACATCTACATCCTTATTTTGATTAATGAGTTTTTTCACGACTACAGAACCAAGAGCGTCCATACCTTGATCGGGATTGCAAAATTGCAGACAATCCCCAACCTTGAGTCCGCCCTCTAAGCTCCCAATAATCAATAACTCATTCGTCTCCTTTATCGGAAATAGTTCTAGAACTCCCAAGCATGTTTTGTCAATTGACTCTACTGTTTTGTTTGTTGCTTCAGTTGTTTCTGTCTTTTTTAAAAAATCGAAGATTCCCATAAATTATCCTCATTATCTACACTCATAACAAATCCTATGGAGTCACTTTTCTAATGCTTGCAACCAAGCCTGATTAAACCGTATATACTTACTTCTATTGCGTCATCTTCCCCTTGCTTTTGGGGGAGTTTCTCAATTCTCATAACTTTTCATGGTAGCTTCAACCTCAGCCAAACTAATTCCAAACAACTCCAAGCGTTTGAGTAATTGCTTGCCATTGCAGTAGCCGATGCGCAAGGCTTCTCCTAGATATTCCCGCCGTTTGCGACTATCGCTTCCCATCAACAGTCCAAGCCGCATCAAGTCGGTCTTTGTGATATCAAAGAAATTTTCATCTTCGTAAGACCCGACCAGTCCAGCTAGGGCTTTTTCTAAATCTTCAAAGTTCGCATGCTCCACTCCAAGAGAACGCCCCTTGGTCTTGGATTTGGGGACTGCTTCACCACGATTTAAAAAGGCATGTTTGGCTTGGGGCACCTCTTGCATAATGATCTTGCGAATGCGCTCGCCATTATAGTCTGGATCGGTAAAGACAATGACCCCACGCAACTCTTGCAAGGTAGCAATTCGTTCCAAGTCATCTTGATCGATCGCAGAGCCTCGCGTTTCATAGGTATCCACCTCATAAAAACGACGGAGATTGGCTGTGTCATCCTTGCCCTCCACGATAATCACTTCCGGTATTTTTCTTTTCTCAGTCAAGGCCAAATACCTTTCTTGCATTGTCATAGGTTGCCTGAGCCACTTCTTCTGTTGTTAAGCCACGTAGTTCTGCAATAAAATCTACCACATAACGAGTGTAGGCTGTTTTATTTTCTCGACCACGTTTGGGAACTGGTGCCAGGTAAGGGGCATCTGTTTCAACCAAGATCTTGTCTAACGGAAGGCCAGCTGCCGCTTCTTGGACATCTGTGGCTTTCTTAAAGGTCACCACTCCAGAAAAGGAAATCATCATTCCCAAATCCATGAAGCGTTTCGCTTCTTCTAAACTTCCTGAGAAAGAATGCATGATCCCACCGCGAGGACCAACTCCTTCACTCTTGATGATGCCATAAGTATCTTCTAAAGCATCGCGTGTATGCACCACAAAGGGGAGGTCCAAGTCCTTAGACAATTGAATCTGACGACGAAAAACCTTTTCTTGGACATCTTTTGGTGCCGTCATCCAGTGGTAATCCAGACCGATTTCTCCGAGTGCGACAACTTTTGGATGTTTTAGCTGTTCAAGTAAATAGGCCTCCACTTCAGGAGTATAATCGCCTGCCTCAGTGGGGTGCCAACCAAGCGTGAGATAGAGTTCTGGATGCTGGTCTGCCAACTCCATGGCACGCTCAATCGTCGGTTTGTCAAAACCAACGATATTGTGGGCTACAACACCCATTTCCTTGGCCAAGTCGAGCTCTTCTTGTTCTTTTCCTGCGAATTCTTCCACATTGAGATGGGTGTGGGTATCAAAAATCTGCATGATCTTCCTTTTCTTCCGAGTTTTTCTTCTTTCTATTATAGCAGAAAGCGCCTCTAAATTCACTTTCGGACAAAACAAAAACCAGTAGTCTCGAGTTTCTACTGGTTTTTAGGTTTTTATCTGAATTAGGCAGCCAAAACTTTGCGTCCTTTACGACGACGAGCTGCCAATACGCGACGACCATTTTTAGTTGCCATACGGTGACGGAAACCATGTTTGCGCGCACGACGAAGTTTACTTGGTTGATAAGTACGTTTCACGATGAATACCTCCTCATAGATTTTGTATTCGTTTAGCCGGCTAGTTGTGATCAGTTACTAAACATACTTTACTATTCTATCGGATTCGACTCTATTTGTCAATAGCTATGGCAAAATTGTTGCAAATACAGGTCGGAGAACACCTTTCTACACCTGACGGGTTGCCAAGTAATAGGGTTCCAGAGCCACCAGCGCCTCTTGCAACTGATCCAGGATATTCTCTAGGGAACTCTCCTCAACTAGAGAAACATCGTATTTGACGAGGACCTTACGAACCGTCCCTTCTGCTACTCCTTGCAACAGATCATGGCGATTCTTTTCTGTTCCTTCTACCCTTTGACTCTCTCCATTTTTCTGGGCGAAATAATAAACTGGCTGAGTGATGGGAAGGGTGAGAACCTTGTGTTGTTTTTGAAGGCTCTGCTCATCTTTTTTTCGCTCGATAAAGCTCACCTCTAAGGAAACTCCAAAATCAGCTGCATCCCCATAAAGTCTCAAGGCAAACATGGGCTCTGCCATCGTCCCTTCTCCTTTTAGATAGGCCCAAAAATGAGGCCGCAAGACCTGGGCCTGGTTCATCCATTGGCTAGTCCGATCCTGCTCCAAGTAAGGGTGACGCTGCTGAAAGGCTGAGACTAAATCGGTGAATTCCTTACGAGCTGCTTGAGCTAGGGCACGATACTGCTCCATCTCTGGGGCTAGCACCCCAGCCTTTGCTGGGGCCTGGTAGTGAATTCCTTGAAGCTTTAAAAACTCTCGAATCGCTGCAAATGCCATTTGCTTCCTTTCTAAACCTAAAAAAGGAGAGATCGGCTCAATCCCGTCTCTCCCTTATGGGAAATAATAGCTAGATTATCCTTCAATGTCGACAACTACATAACGGTTTGGTTCTTCCCCTTCAGAGTAGCTAGTGACTCCTTCCATCTTAGAGACGATCCGGTGAATGATTTTGCGTTCACTGTTTGACATCGGATCTGTCTGTTGGGCTTGCCCATCTTCGAGGGCACGCGTTGCCAACTTCTGAGCATAGCTTTGAAGAACTTCCGCCCGGTGTTCTACATAGTCATTCACATTAATGGTAATGTAAAAATTCTTTGAGTAGCGGTTATAGAGGTAATTTTGCGCCAAAAGTTGAAGAGCCTTCAAGACTTTTCCGTGGTATCCAATGACACGTCCCGGTTCATTGGTATCAATTTGCATATTGACCGTACGGCGGTTGTGACTGCTTGAGATGGTTGCATCCACATCCATTTCATCGACCACTGTTTGAACATAGGCTGTCACATCATCTACGACTTCTTCGATATTGTAGTTTTCCTCTACTTCGATACCAAGGTTTGAGAAATCAGACTCATTTGATTCTTTTGCTACTGGTTCTTTAACTTTCTCAAGGATATGTTCATGCCCTTTTTCTTCAAGAACGGTATCTGCTTCTTTGTCATGTTTGAGGATTTCTGTCTTGATTTCTTCAGAGACAACTTCTCCTTCTTCTTCGACCTTTTTGATCGCTGCAACGACGCGTCCGAGATCGACCGTTGCTTCGCTCACTGTCTTAACCGGCTCGTTTTGCGCATTGATTTCATCTGGGACACCTTTGACGGCTTTTTGATTGGCTTTCACAACCGTTGTTTCTGCAATCGGCTCAATCTCAACCTGGGCTGGTTTTTTCCCAAACAAGCCAAGAAAACCTTTCTTCTCACGCGCTACAACTGTAATGTGTGCCTTCATACGGGGAATATCTAAATCGTTCAGGCCTTTTTGAATCGCTTCTTCAACAGTTGCTCCAGTATATAGGACCATATGTCCACCTCTTTCTTATTTTTTTTTCTGTGCTTTGTTTAGGGCACGGCGTTTTTGTTTTTCCATGTCTCGCGAAGCTTGCTCTTTTGCTTCACGCTCTGCGATAATCTTGAAGGGGTTGTTCAAGAGATAGGTCTGTCCGACTTGATAAGCATTGGAAGTCACCCAGTAGAGTGCGACCCCGCTGGCTGAGAACAAGGCAAAGAAGAAGATCATCACAGGCATCACATACATCATGGTTGTCGCACTACCATTGCGCTCTGGCATGGCTTTATTGGTCAACCAACTACTGAAAAATGTGAAGAGAGCTGCAAGAACCGGCAAGATGTAAGTCGGGTCAATCGCGCCAAGGTCCAACCAAAGGAAGTGACCGACTTTAAGGAATTCTACACGGCTCAGCGCTTGGAATAAGGCCATCAAAACCGGCATCTGAATCAAGAGAGGAAGAAAGGCTGAAGATGTTTTGACGCCTTTTTCCTTGTAAAGGGCCCGCATCTCTTCAGAAAGCTTGGTCCGACTATCTAGATCCTTTCCAGGATACTTGGCTTGCAATTCCTTGAGTAGGGGTTGAATTTCCTGCATCTTGCGGGTTGAATTCATTTGATATTGGAAAAGCGGCAAGAGGACCGTCCGGATCACAATGGTAAAGACGATAATCCCCACACCGATACTTCCGCCAAATGACAAGAAGCGAATGGCTTTGGCAAAGAAGTAGACGAAGCGTTCCCAACCACCTGTCGACTGAGCTGTCACTTGAGAAGTCCCACAAGCTGTCAAGACCAATAAGGCTGCTCCTAATAATCCAGTTAACTTCAGTTTCTTTTTCACATTATTCCCTTTCTTGGTAGACATGCGCTAATTTTAAGACATGTACAAGATTTTTCTCAACTTGATGGAAGTCGAGCTCCTCCACTCCTTTACGAGCAATGACAACAAAATCATCGGTCGTAAGGAAGGCTTGGTGTTTGATCAAAACATGGCGAATCAAACGTTTGATGCGATTTCTAGTCACAGCATTTCCCAGCTTCTTACTAACAGACAGGCCGACTCGAAAATGCGGTTGGTCTTTGCGCAAGCGGTAAACAACGAATTTCCGATTGGCAACATTTTGACCACTTTTAAAAATAGCATTAAAATCTTTGTCACGTTTGACGCGGTAGCTTTTTTTCAAACCTCCACTCCCTCTATTAAATTTATTCTATTATACCATATTTTCAAAAAAAACCAATCTCCCTCAGGAAATCGGTTGCTACTTGAACACAGATAAAAGCAAAGGCAAGGTGTAGTAAAGATTGAGCAAGATATGGCCTAAAATCGGAGAAAGGAGCGTCTTGCTCCGATAATACAGGGTCCCAAAAATCACACTCGGTAGGAGATAGATGATACAAGCCCCTAACGAAAAGGGAGTATGGAGAAAATGCAGGCCACTGTAGATGAGGGCTGGAAGCCAAATCTCTGCATAGAGTTTCCAGCCTTTGAAGTAGGCATTTACCAAGGCTCCACGAAAGATCAGCTCTTCTGTCACCGGCCGGATAATGACCATTGCGATCACCAGGATGAGCACCCCTGTGGAACTTATTTCCCGAGGAAAGAGACTCAAAACGGCTGCCCGTCCTTGAACAAAACCACTGATGAAGTAGTCCAACCAGTAGACCAAACAGGCTGCAAAAATGGCTTCCATCAGAGCTTGAAGAGGGTTTTTCCCCAGCTTAAACTGCGCTTTTTTAGAAAAACGATAGACCAAAAATCCTGCAAAGGTTGCATAGAGCCCTTCTAGGCCAAATAAGGTCCAATAATAGCTATTTGCGCTTGCTAGACTAGTAGAGACATACTGGGCCAAGGGGCGAAACTGAGGCCGGATATAAAAATAAAACAAGAGCAGAAAGAGGGGATAAAGCAGTGAGAGCTTTCCTTTGATGAATTTCATAGAGACCTTTCTTATAGAGTATGACAAATCGTATAGTGCATCTTACCATAATCGTGACAAGGTTTCAATGAAAAAGGATGCCTTTCTACTCTTTAAGATAAGCTACATAACCTCCTAAGACAGCGACTAGAATCAAGAGACAAAGAAGAGTTTCCATCCATACGAGAACTGTCAAGAAGGGCAGTTGCAACAAGCCTTGGGCCATTTTTAAAGAGGTCGCTGTGATGACCGTTGGAAAGGTAAGAGCTGAAAAAGCGGGTTGAAAACCTTCTTTGATCATTCTCGGTAGACGCGTCAACACAAAGAAATAAAAACCTTGTGAGGCAACTACCATGATCAGTAAGAACCAGACAGGAAGGCTCGCTCCACCCACACGAACCAGAGCTGCTAAAAGAAGGGAAAAGGGAGCGCAATAGATGCCTTCTTGGCCCAACAGATGACTGGGCAAGGGGGACTTCTTCAAATCATGATAGATAAGGGGATAAAGAAGAAAGGTCAAACCAAAACCAATCACTAAAGCGAGATAAGCAATCTCTCTTATTCCTACAACTGGATAAGTCAAGGCTGCTACTGCAATGCCCACATAGAGAACGGTCCAACTCGGAGTGGCATTGGCTCTTGGTCGCGCTAGGACATGGGTCTTGGTAAAATAGAGAATTAAGCCTAGATCCAAGAGAAAGGCTGACCACCAAACCAACTGTGATAGACCTCCAAAGGTGGGAAAGAGGCGTAAAAGATAGGTGGATAGAATCATCCCTGCCATGGGAAAGGTCGCCATCCCAGATAATAGGGCTGGTTGTTGGAGTTCTATCTTGGTTTCTTGCCAGCGAATTGCATGATAAACCACAAAGAAAAACCAGAAGAACAAACCTGTCAGACTAAAGGCGTGAGCAAGGAAGGGTAGCGAGTCTGCAAGAAGGTTTCCAGCGCCAACCAGTCCTAACAGACAGCCTGAAAATACTAAGGGGATCTTTTTCATCGGAAGCTCCAATCATGTTGTCGCTTTCAGTATACCATAAAAGAGAAGGAAGCAGGATCAAAAAGAGTGTGGGACAGAAATCGGTAATTCGTTAGAATTCGATTTCGTCGTCCCACCT
>NZ_JVSR01000026.1:0-2704 GCF_001069785.1 Streptococcus parasanguinis | reverse complement strand
AATCGAATTCTAACGAATTACCGATTTCTGTCCCACTCTCTTTTTGTTTGCATTGAAAAAAGTGATGAAATGTCGTATGATAAACGTGTAAGGTTTCCCAATAGGAGGTGTTCCAGATGGACTTTCGTTTAGATCAAAGTTTAGTAGCTCTTGGTATTGATACAGTTGTGGTCGGAATTGCTAGAAATGTGGATCCCCAAGCAGTTTTGCCCCCTTCTTTTCTTGAAAAGAAGAAAGAGCTTGAACAATGGGCGCTCCAGTGTCAGACAGAAGAAGTAGTGGCATCTCCTGTCATTAAAGGGTATACAGACCTTTTGCAAAAAGTAGGGCGTAGCATCAAGAAAAATCCACCAACAGTCCTAGCTCTTATCCGAAACATCCAGCATCGAGGAGCTCTTCCTCAGATCAATAGCATCATCGATATCTATAATGTCGAATCGCTGAAGTCTTTTCTCGCGATCGGAGGACATGACCTAGATAAGATTGAGGGACCGATTGAATTTACAGTGAGTCAAAGAAACGATCTCTTTCTCCCGATCCTTTCTAGTGAAAAACATGTCGCACCGACAGATCCTGTCTACCGGGATCAAAAAGGAGTTCTGGCTTGGTTGGATGTACGCGATAGTGACCATTACAAATTTGAGGAGACTACGCAAAACGCTCTCTTTGTCATCCAAGGAAATACCGAGACGTCAGTCGAGATGCGTTTAGAAGCGCTAGAACGAATCCACAAGGACCTTGCTCTTTGCATGCCTCAGCTTCAATTTGAGAAATTTCTCGTCACACAAAATGGAGTGGAAAAGGTCGTGTAAACAGCGAAAATCATTTTCATGAATTTTTCAATTTGACAAAGTAATCCATTTGCGGTAAGATATTGTTCGGGCACCTCATTTTGAGGTCGGAGCTCCCTAAGGATTAGGGAGCTATTTTTGTTTTTTCTGCAAAGAGGAATGGCCTCTACAACATTAGAAGAAGAGGAAAGCACATGTCAACAAAATATATTTTTGTCACAGGTGGTGTCGTATCATCCATCGGGAAAGGGATTGTCGCAGCAAGTCTTGGTCGCTTGCTCAAAAATCGTGGATTGAAAGTGACCATCCAAAAATTTGACCCTTATATCAATATTGACCCAGGGACGATGAGCCCTTACCAACACGGGGAAGTATTTGTCACAGACGATGGCGCAGAGACAGACTTGGACCTTGGTCACTATGAACGCTTTATTGATATCAATTTGAATAAGTACTCAAATGTGACAACAGGGAAAATTTATAGCGAAGTCCTTCGCAAGGAACGTCGTGGAGAATACTTGGGCGCGACGGTACAGGTGATTCCTCATATTACAGATGCCTTGAAAGAAAAGATCAAACGAGCAGCGACGACGACGGATTCAGATGTCATCATCACAGAAGTCGGGGGAACAGTTGGAGACATTGAGTCCCTTCCATTCCTTGAAGCTCTACGTCAAATGAAGGCAGATGTTGGTGCTGAAAACGTTATGTACATCCACACCACTCTTCTACCTTACTTGAAGGCTGCGGGAGAAATGAAAACCAAGCCGACCCAACACTCTGTGAAAGAATTGCGTGGTCTTGGAATTCAACCAAATATGTTGGTCATCCGTACAGAAAAACCAGCTGGTCAAGGAATTAAGAACAAGTTGGCTCAATTCTGTGATGTGGCACCAGAAGCTGTCATTGAATCACTGGATGTGGAACATTTGTACCAAATCCCATTGAACTTGCAAGCACAAAATATGGACCAAATCGTTTGTGACCATTTGAAATTGGATGTTCCTGCAGCAGATATGACAGAATGGTCTGCAATGGTCGACAAGGTCATGAACCTCAAGAAGCAGGTCAAGATTTCCTTGGTTGGAAAATACGTAGAATTGCAAGATGCCTACATTTCTGTCGTTGAGGCCTTGAAGCACTCAGGGTATGCCAATGATGCAGAGGTCAAGATTAATTGGGTCAATGCCAATGATGTGACTGTTGAGAATGTGGCAGAACTCCTTGGAGATGCGGATGGGATCATTGTCCCAGGTGGTTTTGGTCAACGGGGAACAGAAGGAAAAATTCAAGCCATCAAGTATGCGCGTGAACAGGACGTACCAATGTTGGGTGTCTGCTTGGGTATGCAGTTAACCTGTATCGAATTTGCCCGTCACGTTTTAGGTTTGGAAGGGGCTAATTCATCCGAATTGGATCCAGAAACCAAGTATCCAATTATCGATATCATGCGGGACCAAATCGATGTGGAAGACATGGGTGGAACGCTCCGTCTCGGTCTTTACCCTTCTAAACTCAAACGAGGATCAAAAGCAGCAGCTGCCTATGACAATCAAGAAGTGGTACAACGTCGCCACCGTCACCGTTATGAGTTTAACAATGCTTTCCGTGAACAGTTCGAAGAAGCAGGATTTGTCTTCTCAGGCGTTTCACCAGACAACCGTTTGGTCGAAATCGTTGAAATCCCAGAAAACAAATTCTTTGTTGCTTGCCAATACCACCCAGAATTGTCAAGCCGTCCAAACCGCCCAGAAGGACTTTACACAGCCTTTATCACAGCGGCAGTTGAAAACCACGATAGCAAATAAAAATCAAGGGAGGCTGGGACAAAAGTCCTAGCCTTTCAATTATTTTTGGATTGTTGAGCAAGACGCAGTGGTTGAGTGGGCTCTACTACGCTGATTTCATCAGCT
>NZ_JVSR01000025.1:0-14773 GCF_001069785.1 Streptococcus parasanguinis | reverse complement strand
GTCTTGCTCGACAATCCAAAAATAATTGAGAGGCTAGGACTTTTGTCCCACTCTCTTTTACTTATTTGCTAGGATGAAATCCTTAGGAGATAGGGGATTACGCTCTATTTATCATAAGAAAGTGCTTAAAGACACAGGAAAAGCTAGCAATTTCATCTAAAAAGTGATAAAATAAACAATGTAAGTGGGATCAATCCCACAAAAATTTATAGGAGGCCTATTACACATGGCAATCGTTTCAGCAGAAAAATTTGTCCAAGCAGCTCGTGACAACGGTTATGCAGTTGGTGGATTTAACACAAACAACCTTGAGTGGACTCAAGCTATCTTGCGTGCAGCAGAAGCTAAGAAAGCTCCAGTACTTATCCAAACTTCTATGGGTGCTGCTAAATACATGGGTGGTTACAAAGTATGTAAAGCCCTTATTGAAAACCTTGTAGAATCAATGGGTATCACTGTACCAGTTGCTATTCACCTTGACCATGGTCACTACGACGATGCTCTTGAATGTATTGAAGCTGGTTACACTTCAATCATGTTTGACGGTTCACACCTTCCAGTTGAAGAAAACCTTAAATTGGCGAAAGATGTCGTTGAAAAAGCTCATGCTAAAGGTATCTCAGTAGAAGCTGAAGTTGGTACTATCGGTGGTGAAGAAGACGGTATCATCGGTGACGGTGAATTGGCACCAATCGAAGATGCTAAAGCAATGGTTGCTACAGGAATCGACTTCTTGGCTGCAGGTATCGGTAACATCCACGGTCCTTACCCAGCAAACTGGAAAGGTCTTCACCTTGACCACTTGCAAAAATTGACTGAAGCTGTTCCAGGATTCCCAATCGTATTGCACGGTGGATCAGGTATCCCTGATGATCAAATCCAAGCAGCGATCAAACTTGGTGTTGCGAAAGTTAACGTTAATACTGAATGCCAAATCGCATTTGCAAATGCTACTCGTCAATTCGTACGTGAATACGATGCAAACGAAGCAGAATACGACAAGAAGAAACTCTTCGACCCACGTAAATTCTTGAAACCAGGTTTCGAAGCAATTACAGCAGCTGTTGAAGAACGTATCGACGTATTCGGTTCAGAAGGCAAAGCTTAATAAAAAACAGGAAAGCAAGGTCCCATGTGGATCTTGTTTTTTTGTTTGGGAAAAGTTGATTCCGGGATTTAATTTTTGTACAATATGCCTATGAAAAAAATTAAACAGTTTAGCTGGATCATTTTTGTTGTTCTTATCCTTTTTCTAGGAGGTACATTTGGTTTTCACCAACTTAGTTTGCAAAAAGAAAGTAAGCTTCTGACTCCTATCGGTAAAGAGGTCACGGTCAATGGACATCAAATGAATGTATACATTAAAGGTGAAGGATCTGAAACGATCGTATTTCTTTCAGGTGCAGGTATTGCTTCACCTATATTAGACTTTAAGAATCTAACAGATTCCCTATCCAAAAAATACAAAGTAGTCGTCGTAGAGCGAGCGGGATATGGTTTTAGTGAAGATAGTGATCAATCAAGAGATGTGATGACGGTTCTTTCTGAGACCCGTCAAGCTCTATCACAAGCCGAAGTTTCGGGGCCTTATGTGATTGTTTCTCATTCAATGGCTAGCCTTGAGAGCCTTGCTTGGCAGGAAAAGTATCCTGATGAAGTGAAAGCCTTGGTTGGTCTGGATTGGGCATTACCAGCAAGTTATGAGGATTTAAAGGATAATCAGGTCTTGCTTACTGTGGCTTATTGTAGCAGTAAGATTGGCTTATTACGCTATTTCCCTGAGTCCTTTTATATAAAAAATCAAACTCTGACTGAAACTGAACGACAACAATATAAATTACTAGCATATAAGCAGTTGATGTCACAAGCCATGCTTCATGAATCCCGTTTGGCAAAGGAAAATGCCAAGAAAGTTCCATCTAGCATTAATCCGAAAATTCCAGCCTTACTCCTGGTTTCTAACGGTGAAGGCACGACCTTTAGCCAATCAGAGTGGCAACGTTATGCAGAGAGATTTGCAAGCGACCAGTCTAATGTTCAAGTCGACTATATGGATGCGCCTCACGACCTCTATCATTATCAAAGCGATGCTATTGTTTCTCGCATTAAAGAATTTTTAGAGAATAATTGAGGACTTAAAAATCCATTGAGACTGATGGTAATAATTAAATGCTGAAGGATTAACAGTAGAATCGTTAATTTTCTCGATTAAAAAAATTCTTTTTCTTAACAATAAACCTGCCCGTGAGGGTGGTTTTTTTGGTGTTTTAAGGAAACTATTTAACAGAATTTTTGATTAAAAGTTTCATTTTAAGAGAGAAATCTCTAATTTCGTAATCCATAAGCAAACGCTTGCATTCCTATTTTTATTAGATTATAATAGGTTGGTATAAAGCCTTCTGTAATAATATTGAGAAAGTGTAGAAAGTAAGGATTTAGAATATTTGTAGTCAAAAATACAATGTTGCTTCTTACGATAGGGAGATAGATATGGCAATGATAGAAGTGCAACATCTTCGGAAAAATTTTGTGAAGACAGTTAAGGAGCCGGGGTTAAAGGGAGCCTTACGCTCCTTTATTCATCCTGAAAAGCAGACCTTTGAAGCGGTCAAGGATTTAACTTTTGAAGTTCCAAAAGGGCAGATTTTAGGATTTATCGGGGCAAATGGTGCTGGGAAGTCAACCACCATCAAAATGCTGACAGGAATTTTGAAGCCCACATCTGGCTTTTGTCGGATTAACGGCAAGATTCCGCAGGATAATCGCCAAGATTATGTCAAGGATATTGGAGTCGTTTTCGGACAACGCACCCAGTTATGGTGGGATTTGGCTCTGCAAGAGACCTACACGGTTTTGAAAGAGATCTATGATGTACCGGACTCGCTTTTCCATAAGCGCATGGACTTTTTGAATGAAGTTTTGGATTTGAAGGAATTTATTAAGGATCCTGTGCGGACTCTTTCACTAGGTCAACGGATGCGGGCGGATATTGCGGCTTCCTTGCTTCACAATCCCAAAGTTCTCTTTTTAGATGAACCGACTATTGGTTTGGATGTGTCGGTCAAGGACAACATTCGTCGGGCCATTACCCAGATTAATCAGGAGGAAGAGACAACTATTCTCTTGACTACTCATGATTTGAGTGATATTGAGCAACTCTGTGATCGGATTTTTATGATTGATAAGGGGCAAGAGATTTTTGATGGAACGGTTAGCCAGCTCAAGGAGACATTTGGAAAGATGAAGACTCTCTCCTTTGACCTGACGCCAGGTCAAAATCATCTAGTCTCTCATTATGAGGGTTTGCCTGATATGTCCATTGATAGACAAGGAAATACTCTCAATATTGAATTCGATAGTTCCCGCTACCAGTCGGCCGATATTATCAAGCAAACCTTATCTGATTTTGAGGTCCGTGATTTGAAGATGGTAGATACGGATATTGAAGATATTATCCGTCGCTTCTATCGAAAGGAGCTCTAAGATGGTCAAATTGTGGAGACGTTATAAACCCTTTATCAATGCAGGGATTCAGGAGTTGATTAGCTATCGAGTCAACTTTATTCTTTATCGGATTGGCGATGTCATGGGTGCTTTTGTGGCTTTTTATCTATGGAAGGCTGTCTTTGATTCCTCCCAGGAGCCTTTGATTCAGGGCTTCAGTATGGCGGATATCACCCTCTACATCATCATGAGTTTTGTGACCAATCTGTTGACCAGGTCGGATTCTTCCTTTATGATTGGTGATGAGGTCAAGGATGGTTCCATTATCATGCGCTTGTTGCGACCAGTGCATTTTGCGGCTTCTTACCTCTTTACGGAGCTTGGTTCCAAGTGGTTGATTTTTATCTCTGTTGGACTGCCATTTTTAAGTGTCATTGTTTTGATGAAAATCTTATCTGAGCAAGGGATTGTAGAAGTGCTGGGACTAACTACCCTTTATCTTTTTAGCTTAACGCTGGCCTATCTGATTAACTTTTTCTTTAATATCTGCTTTGGATTTTCAGCCTTTGTATTTAAAAATCTTTGGGGTTCCAACCTACTTAAGACTTCCATAGTGGCCTTTATGTCTGGGAGTTTGATTCCCTTGGCTTTCTTTCCAAAGGTCATTTCAGATATTCTGTCCTTCTTACCTTTCTCATCCTTAATTTACACTCCGGTCATGATTATTGTTGGGAAATACGATGCTAGTCAGATTCTTCAAGCACTTTTGCTTCAGCTTTTCTGGCTTATAGTGATGGTGGGCTTGTCTCAGTTGATTTGGAAACGAGTCCAGTCATTTATCACCATTCAGGGAGGTTAGTATGAAAAAATATCAACGCATGCATCTGATTTTTATCAGACAGTACATCAAGCAAATCATGGAATACAAGGTAGATTTTGTGGTTGGTGTGTTGGGAGTCTTTCTGACTCAAGGCCTGAACCTCTTGTTTCTCAATGTCATCTTTCAACACATTCCCTCCCTAGAAGGTTGGACTTTTCAAGAAATTGCCTTTATCTATGGATTTTCCTTAATTCCAAAGGGACTAGATCATCTCTTTTTTGACAATCTATGGGCTTTAGGTCAACGACTAGTTCGAAAAGGGGAGTTTGACAAGTATCTGACTCGTCCTATCAATCCTCTCTTTCACATACTCGTTGAGACCTTTCAGATTGATGCCTTGGGTGAACTTTTGGTCGGTGGAATTTTACTAGCGACAACGGCGACTAGCATTGCTTGGACTCTTCCAAAATTCCTGATTTTTCTAGTTTGTATTCCTTTTGCGACCTTGATTTATACTTCCTTGAAAATTGCAACAGCCAGCATCGCTTTTTGGACCAAGCAGTCAGGTGCCATGATTTACATTTTCTATATGTTTAATGATTTTGCCAAGTATCCTATTTCTATTTACAATTCGCTCCTTCGTTGGTTAATTAGCTTTATTGTACCTTTCGCCTTTACGGCCTACTATCCTGCCAGCTATTTCTTGCAGGACAAGGATGGACTCTTTAATATTGGTGGTTTGATTCTGATTTCCCTTGTTTTCTTTGTTATTTCCCTCAAACTTTGGGACAGGGGATTGGATGCCTACGAAAGTGCTGGTTCGTAAGAGGTAAAGTAAGACTAAAATCAGGAAAGGAACTTATGATGTTTGTAATTAAAGAAGTCAAGGGTGAAGATCAAAAAATGGCAGTTGTCGCTGAGATTTTAAGGGATTTGCCAGAATGGTTTGGAATACCAGAAAGCACGCAAGCCTACATTGAAGGAGCTAAGGATTTACGAGTTTGGGCTGCTTATCAAGAAAGTGATGTAGTAGGGTTTATAAGTTTATCATATTCGAGTGAAGATTGTGCTGAAATTGACTGTCTAGGCGTGAAAAAATCATTCCAAGGTCAAGGAATTGGAAGGGAATTAATTACGACTATAGAAAGAGAAGCAGTCAAACAAGTGGACTACCTACAGGTCAAAACAGTCGCAGAAGGTTCAAATAAAGATTATGACCGAACAAATGTCTTTTATCGCAGTCTTGGTTTTAAAAAATTAGAGATTTTTCCGCAACTATGGGATCCACAGAATCCATGTCAGATTCTGATTAAAAAGATCAACTAAAAGTGCTTGACATCCGCTATCAGAGTGCTATACTAAGAAGGTAATCGCCGATTTAGCTCAGTTGGTAGAGCAACGCACTCGTAACGCGTAGGTCACAGGTTCGATCCCTGCAATCGGCATAGAAAAAATCTGCTTTGAAGGAGCGAGACGATGAATAATGGTGATCACATATTCGTTCGGTCTCGCTCCTTCTTTTGACCACATAGGCGCCATTTTTGACCACTTAGTCAAAAGTCCTTGTCTCCGTAGGAGCTCTCTGCTATCATAGAATCATCAAAGGAAGAAATACTTCCGAATAATCAAAATGAGGTATATGATGATGAAAAAACTACTTGGACTTGGATTTATTTTGGTTGCTCTTGCGGTTGTCACAATGGGAATGGTTGGTTTTCCAAAGCTCGATGTGAACATCTGGCCCCTATTTCCTGTTCTCTTATTTGCATTCTTTACACTTGAAAATCTCTTGAAAAAAGATTACAAGGCAAGTGTTATCTGCGCCTTGATCGCATTTATGATCGCAAATGCGATTTACGATGTCCTGCCGGTTTCAAATGGTCTGGTCATCACAGCAGGTGTGCTCGCTTGCGTAGGTCTTAGTTTTCTTTTACCGGACAAGGAAAGCAATAAATAAAGGAGGGCTGGTCACTTGATCAGCTTTTTTACTTCTCAAAAACTACCTCTTGATGGGGAAAACGTGCCACTTACTGAAAAGCCCTTGTTTTGTTTTCAACAGCTGTTATAATGGTACTATCAAAACGTTGGGAAAGGAGTTTTATGAAAGTTAGAATCGAATTGGATCCATCTATGGACGAGCCTGAGATCTTGATTCGAGCTCCGCGCTTGACCCCGGAGTTGACCCAGCTGCAAGAGAGAATCCTCGAACAAAAGGTTGCTCCTTTGGCCTTTTACAAGGATCGAAGTGAGTATTTTCTGGATGTGGCATCGATCCTCTTTTTTGAGACGGACGGGGAGAAGATTTTTGGGCACACCAAGGACGAGGCCTATGAGGTCAAGCAGAAGCTCTACGAGTTGGAGGAGCTGCTTCCCATCGCCTTTTGTCGGATATCCAAATCCACCATTGTCAACGCCAAGCAGATCTATTCTCTGGAAAAGTCTTTTTCAGGGACCAGCACGGTCAATTTCTACCAGACCCATAAGCAGGTTCACGTATCTAGACGCTACTATCAACTCTTAAAAGAACGACTAAATGAAATGAGGTAATATCATGAGAAAAAAATTAATCGGAGTATTCTTAATCCTTTTAGCAGCCTTAATCCTTTTACAGGGCTATTTTGTAAAATGGGACATCAGCATCTGGACCTTAGCTTGGGTCATCCTGCTTGCCGTCCTGTCCCTCTCTAGTTTCTTGAAGCGTCATTTTGGTTGGGGCTTCATCTATGGACTATTAGCCCTCTTTTGTCTCAATGGGCAATACCATTTCCTTCCAGTGTCCAATTCGGTGGTGATCCTTTCTTCAATTCTCGCTGTGATTGGGCTCAACATCTTGTTCAAACCCTCTAAGAAAACAAAAGACCGCCTAGCTTCCTATTCTGCTGGTTCGATGAGTAAGTCTGATGGCAATGACATCGATGTCACTTTTTCTACAGTGACAAAATATCTCAATGACCAACACTTTACCCACGGAAGTGCAGATGTAAGTATGGGAGAAGCTTCGGTTTATTTTGATAATTGCCGGATTGAGGGTCCTTCTGCTCAGTTTGTTGTCGATGTTTCCCTTGGAAGTTTGAGCCTCTATGTGCCAAGTGATTGGCGCGTCCATGTTAATGTGGATAATTCCCTTTCAGCGATCCAGCATCAGGAAAATCCAAGTGCTCTCACTAGCAAGGATTTCTACATTACGGGCGATGTTTCCTTAGGAAATCTGGAAATTATCTATGTAGGCACGAATTCGTTTTCTTAAGCCAGAAATGAAAAACTTTGGCCAAAAGCTTGCCAAGAGAGATTTTTTTTGGTAATATAGTACGGTATGTGGTGCTAGCACATCCGTTATATTAGATCTAATAGGAGGAAACACAGAAATGGCTAAAGTATGTTATTTCACAGGTCGTAAGACTGTATCAGGTAACAACCGTTCACACGCTATGAACCAAACAAAACGTGCCGTAAAACCAAACCTTCAAAAAGTAACTGTCCTTATCGATGGTAAACCTAAAAAAGTTTGGGCTTCAGCTCGTGCATTGAAATCTGGTAAAGTAGAACGCGTTTAATAAAGAAAAAAGGCTGGGCATAAAGTGTCCAGCCTTCGCTTTTTGATAGGAATAGTAGCATGACGCAGTGGTTGATTGGAACTACTCATGTTTGAAACATTCGTACTTCCTAATCAACTGTGCGGGGGTGGAAAAATTGAAAAGGTTTGGGGAACCTTTTCAACTTTTTTTATTTTACGGAGTTCTTTCCCACTCCCTTTTCTTTTTCTCTAGAGACAGCTGTCACAGCGGGTGAAGAATAGTCCCTACCCTTTTACAGTTGACCTCTTTTATGGTAAAATAGAATATAAAATACTTTTGAGGTAGAAATTATGACAGTAAAAATCAATACAAAGGACGGTCAAATTGAATTGACTGATGAGGTTATCGCAACTGTTGTAGGCGGTGCCGCTACTGAGATCTTCGGTGTGGTTGGAATGGCCAGCAAAAATGCGATCAAAGATAATTTCCAAGCCCTCCTAGGGAAAGAAAACTTCTCTAAAGGTGTTGTTGTCAAAACAACGGAAGCAGGAACTATCGCAGTTGATGTTTACACTGTTTTGAGCTATGGAACAAAAATTAGCGAAGTCTCAAAAAATATTCAAGAACGTGTGAAATTTAGTTTGGAAAATCAACTTGGAATCACTACGGATACTGTGAATGTCTATATTCAAAATATCAAGATTGTGGGAGAATAATCGTGGCTAATATTACTACAAGTTTATTTCAAGAAATGGTTCAAGCGGGGGCTACGCGCTTAAATAAACAAGCGGAATATGTAAACTCTTTGAACGTCTTTCCTGTACCAGACGGGGACACAGGAACCAATATGGGAATGACCATCGAAAATGGGGCCAAAGAAGTATCGGACCGTTCTGCTTCAACTGTTGGTGAAGCAGCAGGGATCTTCGCTAAAGGACTCTTGATGGGGGCGCGTGGGAACTCAGGAGTCATCACTTCTCAATTGTTCCGTGGATTTTCTCAAAGTGTCAAAGACAAAGAAGAATTGGATGGAGCAGCACTTGCAGCAGCCTTCCAGTCTGGTGTAGAAGTCGCTTATAAAGCCGTTATGAAGCCGGTTGAAGGTACCATTTTGACGGTTTCTCGTGGGGCAGCCATCGGTGCCAAGAAAAAAGCAGAATCTACCAATGATGCAGTAGAAGTCATGCGTGCAGCTCTTGAAGGGGCTAAAACAGCTCTTGCCAAGACTCCAGATATGTTGCCGGTCTTGAAAGAAGTTGGTGTGGTAGACTCTGGTGGTCAAGGTTTGGTCTTCATCTATGAAGGATTCTTATCAGCCTTGACAGGAGAATTCATCGCTTCTGAAGAGTTCCAAGCAACACCTGCAACCATGTCAGAAATGATCAATGCAGAACACCACAAGTCAGTCGCTGGCCATGTCGCAACTGAAGACATCAAGTTTGGTTACTGTACAGAAATCATGGTCGCTTTGAAACAAGGTCCAACTTATGTCAAAGACTTCGATTACGATGAATTCCGTAACTATTTGAACAACCTTGGGGATTCCCTATTGGTGGTGAATGACGATGAGATTGTCAAAGTTCACGTCCATACAGAAGATCCAGGTCTTGTCATGCAAGAAGGTCTTAAATACGGAAGCTTGGTGAAAGTGAAAGTTGACAACATGCGCAACCAACACGAAGCGCAAGTTGAAAAAGAAGAGCGTCAAGCCAAACCAGTTGAAGAAAAAGAATATGCGATCATTGCAGTCGTTGCGGGTGACGGATTGGCTGATATCTTTAAAGCGCAAGGGGTGGATTACATCATCTCTGGTGGTCAAACCATGAACCCATCAACAGAAGACTTTGTCAAAGCTGTTGAAGAGTTGAATGCGCGCAACATCATTATCTTGCCAAACAACAAAAATATCTTGATGGCCGCTCAATCTGCAGCAGAAGTGATTGATCAACCTGCAGCAGTTGTTGAGACCAAGACTATCCCTCAAGGATTGACTAGTCTTCTTGCCTTTGATGAAAGCAAATCGATCGAAGAAAACTACGAACGCATGAGCGCTTCATTGGGTGATGTTGCGTCTGGTAGTGTGACAACAGCGGTTCGCGATACCACTATTGATGGGCTTGAAATCCATGAAAATGATAATCTTGGAATGGTCGATGGCAAAATCGTTGTTTCAAATCCAGATATGATGGAAACCTTGGAAGAAACATTCGCTCATATGTTGGATGAAGACAGTGAAATTGTGACCATCTATGTCGGTGAAGACGGCAGTGAGGAGTTGGCAAATGAATTGGCCCAAGCCCTTGCTGAAAAATACGAAGATGTAGAAGTAGAAATCCACCAAGGTGGCCAACCTGTCTACCCATACTTGTTTAGTGTAGAATAATTGAACAGAAGGTTCCTTTCGGAACCTTTTTTTGTATATAGAAAAACGAGGAGATTCCCTATGAAATCAGCGTGATTCAGAGGGATTGAGACTGAAGTGAACCCTCCACTGAGGCTTTATTCGTGAGAAAAAGGGGTTTCTGCAAAAAGTCTCAAATTCATCAGTTTTTTATTCAAATTGAAGAGCTTGAAAAGAGGGGGAAATGGTTTGAGCAGTGGAGTTTTTAGACAAGAAAGACGCGATATGTTATACTGGTATCAGTATGTGAAAGGAGAGTTATAAAAATGAAGAAATTTTTTGTAACCCTTGGGCTAGCCATTTTGGTATTGACTGGTTGTTCGCAATCCCAAACGAAGAAAACTACAACCGCTAGCTCATCTAGCAGTTCCTCTGTTAAAAAAGAAGTAAAAAATGAAGAAAAAACCACAACCTTAGTAGGAGATATCAATGGAACAAAACACCGGGATATCATCAAGTCTAAGGGAGATAAGGTTGAAAACCTTCGCATCGAAGTGACGGCCGATCTGCCCCAACAACTTGGGACCATCGCAGCAGAAAAGTCACCTGAAGAGCTCACAGCAGCCATTCAAGCTTTGCTGGAGCAAAATGAAGACTATAAGAAGCTAAAAACTGTTCCCGGTTTTAGTTTGGAATACACAGTCACACCAGAGAAAAAATTGCTCTCAACCAGTGTGATTGACCTCAACCAAATTGACGCCAAGTCTCTTGAAGAAATTTCTTACTTCAAAGATGCTGGTCTCAATGATTTGAAAAACATGAAGGCAGATGCCTTGGTCAAGGCCTTGAAACTGCATGGCATGAAAGAAGAAGGTCGGTAAGAAGAATAGAAAAAGTCGAGTGAAGTCACTTGGCTTTTTTTAGTGACTTTTGTCATGTTAGCGAGTGACAAAATTATCTAGTGGCTGTTATTTTCTTTCGCTATAATATAGTCAGAAAGTAAGAGGTAAGGAAAAATGAAACAATGGTTCTATAAAGTGTTTACGTTAACAGTGGTGGGGATGGTCGTCTATTTGATCTTTTCAAAGGATGATAGTCTCTATTACCATTTTCCTTGGGAATTATTTGCTGGGATTGGCATCATGAGCTGGGCGGTTCAAGAAGGATTGAAAATGATCAAGGCTGTTAAAAAGGAGATGGAGCAATGAAAAAAACGGGAGTGATCTTAGTCGTTTTTGTCATCATTCCAGCTAGCCAAGCATGCTTGAAAGGAGAGTATCATGAGCGTCATTAGAGTAGAGAACTTGAACAAAAGTATCAAAGGAAAGGTGATCCTAGAAGATCTTTCTTTCACAGTGGAGAGAGGGGATTGTCTGGCCTTGATTGGACCAAACGGAGCTGGGAAAACAACCTTGATGAACTGTCTGCTGGGAGATATGAAGGCGACTTCTGGAACTATTGAAGTAGAGGGAAAAGCTCCTGGTCATCCTCAGTTAAAGGCTAGTGTCTCTTATCTCCCTCAAGAGAATGCCATCGTGCAAAAGCTAACCGTGCAGGAACTGATCAGTTTCTTTCGCTCCATTTATCCCAACCCTTTAACGGTCAATGCCATCGATGATTTATTGCGTTTTACTCCAGAACAAAAGAAGCAATTAGCCAGTAAGCTGTCTGGTGGGCAAAAGCGTCTCTTATCCTTTGTGTTGACCTTGATTGGTCGTCCCAGTCTCCTATTTTTGGATGAGCCAACGGCTGCCATGGATACGTCCACTCGCCAACGCTTTTGGGAGATCGTCGGGCATTTAAAGGACCAAGGTGTGACTATTGTCTATTCTTCCCATTACATCGAGGAAGTAGAACATACAGCTGATCGGATTTTGGTCTTGCATCAGGGACATTTGCTTCGGGATACGACACCTCTCGCTATGAGAAGCGAAGAGGTAGAAAAACATTTCACCCTGCCTTTGCGTTACCAAGCTCTAGTGGCCGAGATGGAAGGGATTGGTCAAGTGACGGTCAAACCCGATGCCCTTCAGGTTGTGACAGGTGATGCCAATAGTTTGTGGACTCGATTACAAGAAGAAGGATGTTCGATCCAAGAAATCGAGGTGACCAATAGAAGTTTATTGGATTCTATTTTTGAAAATACAAAGGAAGTAGGTAGAGAAGATGAAACGCATGAAAGCTCTCGGCGTGGTTGAGTGGCATTTGACTAGACGCCAAGCCATTTATTACTTGTTATCAATTGGGATGCCCACGGCCTTTTATCTCTTCTTTTCAGGGATGTACCAGGAAGCACCAGGAGCACCTGCTCACTTTATGAGGGATTATCTTCTCTCCATGACGGCATTTTCTATGATGTCTACGGCTATCTTTTCTTTTCCAACAGTTCTTGAAACCGATCGACTCAACAATTGGCAAAAAGTCTTGCGCCATACCCCGGTATCTATGGTAGAATATTATCTAATAAAGGTTGTGGGTCTCTTTATCGATTTTCTCCTATCGATTGGAGTTGTCTTTACCGTGGGCCATGTGGTGCGCCACGTGAATATGTCCCTACAGGATTGGGTCTTGTCGGCCTTTATTCTCATCCTAGGAAGCCTAGCGTTTGTGGCTCTCGGTCTGGTATTGACCCTGCTTCCTTCTAGTCAATTGATGTCTGTTGTAGGTAATCTCCTTTACATGGGGCTTGCTGTCATGGGTGGCCTTTGGATGCCCATTAGCCTCTTTCCAGAATGGATGCAAGCCATCGGCAAATGTCTACCAACCTATCAATTGATGGAACTGATTAAGACCTTTTTAAACAAGGGGCAGGTTAATGTTCTTGCTAGTCTTTATTTAACCTTATTTACCCTGGTCTTGTTTACCCTTGTCATCGTCTATCGTCGTCATTCTGAGGTTCGTTCATGATTGAAAAACTCAAGCGTATTCATTATATGTTTTACGCTAGCCTAGTCTTTATGGGATTCCCATTTATCTCTATTTTATTGGGTGAGGTTCCCTACTGGCACTTCTTTTTAGCCCTCTTGTTTATTGCTTCCTATCTAGGAATCTTGATTACTGAAAACAAGAAGCTGATCTGGATTTGTTGGCTGTACCTCCTAGCCTATGTAGCAGGAAATACTCTTTTTATTAACGCCAACTATTTTTGGTTTTATTTCTTCATCAGTAACCTGTTAGTCTATCACTTTGAGATTAGCGATTTTCGCTCTCCTTATCTTTGGACAGTTTTTCTATCGCAATTCCTACTTTTTGGAGTTATCTTTTTCAAACAGAATGCGATGGAGTATGAATGGGTATTTTTAATCATCATTTTCTTCTTTACCCATGCCATGACTTACGGCATGGTTCGTATTCGGATGATGGAAGAGTTGAAAGCTGACCATGCCAAGCAAAATGCCCAGATCAATCTCTTGCTGGCAGAAAACGAGCGCCATCGGATTGGACGTGATCTACATGACAGTCTGGGCCACACCTTTGCTATGCTCAGTGTCAAGGCAGACCTGGCTGATCAATTCTTAGCATTGGGTCAGGTTGAGAAGGCGCAGGAGCAGGTGCAAGAGATTCAAGCCATTAGTCAAGAGTCCATGCACCAAGTCCGAGAGATTGTAGAGAACTTGAAGCAGCGAACCCTGGCAAGAGAGCTAGAAACCGTCAAGCAAATGCTAGAAGTGGCGCAAGTCAAAGTGGAGATCCAAAACAATCTCGATACAGCTAGTATCTCGCCGGTCCTAGAGTCTGCTCTGGCCATGGTGTCTCTGGAACTAGCCACCAATATGATCAAACATGCCAAAGCGACGCAAGCCCTTCTCACTTATCGCTCCACTGAAACAGGTGTAGAAATGATCGCAGAAGACAATGGGATTGGCTTTGACAAAGTCTCTGACAAGGACTTGCACTCGATCCGCGAACGGATTGCCTTGTTGGGAGGAGAGCTGGAGATCAGTCATCAACACAAGCCGACCCGGATAGAAATACGGATCCCCTATCAAGAAAGGAAATAAGATGCGCTTATTAGTTGCAGAAGACCAAAGTATGTTGCGCGATGCCCTCTGCCAGCTTTTGCTTTTGCAAGAGGATGTAGACGAAGTCTTGCAGGCTGGAGATGGGCAAGAAGCCATTCACTTACTAGAAACCCATCCAGTTGATATTGCTATCTTAGATATTGAGATGCCCATCAAAACAGGACTAGAAGTGTTGGAATGGGCCAAACGTCAACAACCCCAGCTCAAGGTTGTCATCGTTACCACTTTTAAGCGGCCGGGTTACTTTGAGCGGGCCCTTAAGGCTGGAGTCGATGCCTATGTCTTAAAAGAACGTCGCATTACAGATTTGATGGCGACTCTTCATGCAGTTTTAGCAGGGCAAAAAGAATATTCGCCTGAATTAATGGAAGGAATCTTGACCCATCCCAATCCTCTAAGCCCTCAGGAGCAAGCGGTCCTAAAAGAAGTCGCTAAAGGGGCTTCTAACCAAGAAATTGCTGATCGCTTATTTCTTTCAAACGGAACCATCCGCAATTACATGTCGGCTATTTTGACTAAGTTGGATGCGGAAAATCGGACGGAGGCAGCAAAGATTGCCCAAGAAAAGGGTTGGTTATAAGGAAGAAAAGAGAGTGGGACAGAAATCGGTAATTCGTTAGAATTCGATTTC
>NZ_JVSR01000003.1:0-5047 GCF_001069785.1 Streptococcus parasanguinis | reverse complement strand
TGCTCGACAATCCAAAGACAATTGAGAGGCTAGGACTTTTGTCCCAGCCTACTTCTTCACATATTGTTCAACTGGATAATCTGCTGGATCTAAGCGCAGGTTTCCTCCTACCACGAGTTGGGATAGGTGCCACCCAATGAGGGGACCAGTTGTGAGGCCAGACGAACCAAGTCCACTGGCGACATAGAGGCCTACTTGATCAGGAACAGCTCCCCAAAATGGTGAAAAGTCACTGGTGTAGGCACGGGTTCCCACGCGCTCCCCGATAACTTCTGCTTGAGCGAGTTCTGGATAGTAGGCCAAGGCTTCTGTTTCCATCTGATTCAGCAAAGCCTGATCCACCGTCAGGTCAAAGCCCATCTCATTCTCATGAGTGGCTCCCATACTGATCTTGCCCTTCTGAAAGGGAATGATATCCAGCTCTCCTTCCGGCATGACCACTGGATAATCAGCAATATCTCGGTCTAGCTGATAATCCCTCAACTGTCCTTTTTGAGGCCGGACATCAACTTGGTAGCCAAGTGGCTCGAGCATTTGACCCAACCAGGCTCCTGTTGCCAAGATGACTTTGTCATAGCTTTCTCCTGCTATCTGAAAACCATCCTCTGTAATAGCCAAAGCAACCTCTTCCTTAATCAGTCTTGCGCCACTGGCTTCAAGGAGAGTTTCCGTTAGAAGGGCTCCCTCTACATGGGCCCCACCTGAGGCATAAAGGAGCTGTTCAAAGCCTTGTAGACCTGGGAATTGTTGGCACACTTCTTCTTTGTTTAAAATCGCTAAGTCTCCGATCAAGGGAGATTCTTCCCGACGACTCAGCGCCAACTGATAGAGTTCGTCTAATTTTTCTTCCTTTTTCTTGAGGAGATAGACGCCGGTCTGCTGGTAAAAATCTGTATTAATTCCGTCCTTGGCCAGGTCTTCTACCAATTCTTGGTAGAAATCAGCCCCCAGACGAGCCAGGCGATACCAAGCCTTATTACGCCGTTTAGAAAACCAAGGGCTAATAATGCCTGCCGCCGCCTTGGTTGCTTGGCCGACTCCATGGTCATAGACAGTCACATCCACTTGTGCTTCTTTGGATAAATAATAGGCTGCAGTGGATCCCACGATCCCTGCACCAATAATCGCAACTTTCATCATGACCCCTTAGATATGGTAAAAAGGATTGGTGCTGGCTTGACTGCCAATCACTTCAATCTCCCAGGCTTCCTCAGCCTTCCACTGATTGAGCTTTTCTACTAGTTTTGACACAAAGAGAACCTCGATATGGTGCCCGGGATCTAAGGCCAAGAGGCCATCGCTCAGCATGTCCTGAGCCGTGTGGTAGTAGATATCTCCTGTGATATAAACATCTGCTCCCTTGGCGAGAGCATCCTTGTAAAAGGACTGGCCACTTCCTCCACAGATTGCGACATGCTTGATAACCCGATCCAAATCCGCCTGATCATAACTGACTATGCGCAAAGCATCTAAGCCAAAGGTTTCTTTAACCTTGCTAGTCAACTGTCCAAAGGTTTGTGTAGCTACCCGACCGATCCGGCCGATTCCAAGTCCTTCCCCTGTCATACTGAGGGGCTCTGTATCTTCAATTTCCAAGAGCTGGCAAAACCAATCGTTGAGACCATCTGGGACAATGTCAATATTAGTATGGCTGACGTAGACTGCGATATCATGCTTGATCAAATCGATATAGATCTGATTTTGGGCCCGATCAGCTACCAAATCCTTGATGGGACGGAAAATAGGCGCGTGCTTGACGATGATCAAGTCCACCCCATGAGCGATTGCTTCTGCCACCGTCTGCTCCCGAATATCTAGGGCTACCATGACCTTCTTGATGTCTTTTTGTAGCGTGCCGACTTGTAGGCCACGGACATCTCCCTCCATAGACAATTCCTGAGGACAATAGGATTCATAGCGTTTGATGACTTCACTTGCTAACATGTAGAACCTCCTTGATGTGAGCGATGCGCTCTTCTAACGATGCTCTGGCAGATTGATTCTCAACTGGGACCTGCTCCAAGGCGAAGGCTAATTTCTCCACTTCCTTGGACCACTTTTGGACAAAGGCTGGAGCTTGTTCCCGCATCAAATGGGGACCAAAGCGTAGTTCCTTGGCTGTCAACTCTTGAGAACCGTGTTCCACCACAAGGATCTCATAAAACTTCTCATTTTCTTCCAAGATAGCTTCATCAACAATGTGGAAATCATGGTCGACTAACCAAGCCCGCAGTTCATCCTCTCGATTATTGGGCTGCAGAACCAAGCGAGAGACATTGGCTAATTTCTCAAGACCTGCCGCTAAGATATCTGCAATCAAGCGTCCGCCCATGCCAGCAATGGTGATACAGGAAATGCCGTCTGCTGGTTCAAAGGCAGCCAAGCCATTGGCCAGACGGACTTCAATCTTGTCCTCTAAACCATTATCGACGACATTTTGGAGGGCAGACTGATAAGGCCCCTCTACCACTTCCCCAGCAATGGCAGCCTCAATCTTGCCTTCTTGTAAGAGGGCGATTGGGAGATAAGCATGATCACTCCCCACATCCAAAAGACGCGCTCCAGCTGGGACGAAACTGGCCACCAGATTCAAGCGATTTGATAATTTTGTAAATTCCATGTGCTTCTTTCTATACTTTTATTCCATCCTATAGTATACCATGTTTGCACCATTAAAAAAAGGCGCAACGGCGCCTTGTCTATTATGGAAAGGTATTACTTTAGACTTTCCTTAGGTGAGTCCGGACGTCAGCGAACTTCTTCAAAGTTCCATGACTAAGTTTTGAGTCTAATGTCTCAAAACTTCCGGGCACATGAAACTTATACGTTTCATGTGCTATACTCACGGCGGAAACTCTCGCTATCATCCTCAACAAGCCGATATTAGACTTTAGTCAATTTCCTTATATTCTACTTCCAAGCCACGTTGCACGGCTGGGCGATTGGCAATTTTCTCTGTCCAAGCTTGCAAATGCTTGTATTCCTTTACATTTAGGAAAATTCCTGCTCGGTCCCAGACCTTGTCTTGGGCGAGACGGCCATACCAAGACCAGATGGCAATATCTGCAATGGTATAGTCATCTCCTGCAATATAAGGTTTGGTAGCCAATTCCTTGTCCAGTAGGTCCAATTGGCGTTTGGCTTCCATGGCAAAGCGATTGATGGCATACTCGATTTTCTCAGGTGCATAGTGGAAGAAATGACCAAAGCCTCCCCCTAGGAAAGGTGCAGCCCCCGTCTGCCAGAAGAGCCAGTTGAGCACTTCTGTCCGTTTAGCCAGATCAGTAGGGATTAATTTGCCAAATTTCTCTGCTAGATACAGGAGGATATTGGCCGATTCAAAGACACGAATGGCTTGATCGCCTGATTGATCCAACATGGCTGGAATTTTCGAGTTTGGGTTGATGGCTACAAAGTCACTACCAAACTGATCTCCCTCACCAATCTTGATCCGATAAGCGTCATAGCCTGCATCCACTCCCAGCTCTTTCAATTCCTCCAGCATAATGGTGGCCTTGATCCCATTGGGTGTTGGAAGGGTATAGAGTTGGAAAGGTTGATCCCCTTTTGGAAGAGTTTGTTCAAAGCGGGCACCTGCTGTTGGTTGGTTCAAGCCACCCCAGGCTCCTCCCATTTGGCTCGGTGCTTTCCATACTTCTGGTAATTGATAGTCTGACATCTTTCTTCTCCTTTATTTCGCTACTCCTAGCATATCAAATATCGGGCTCCCTTTCAAAGATCTGCTACGCGAAGGCTACTTGACTTTTTTTGTCAAAATGATAGTATAGAAAAAATACAATTTTAAGGAGAAAACCATGTCCACGATCGACTTTCATAGTTTGGCAAAGACAGAATTGCACTGCCACTTAGATGGTTCCTTGTCTCTTCCGACCATTCGCCAGCTGGCAGCTATGGCCAATATTGACCTACCTGCTAGCGATGAGGAGCTCAAGCACCATGTCACTGCGCCTGCCCACTGTGAGAATCTTTTGGACTATTTGGAGGCCTTTGACTACATTCGGCCCCTTCTTCAAACCAAAGAAGCCTTGACGCTTGCTGCTTACGATGTGGCCAAGCAAGCTGCTCTTGAAAATGTCGTCTACATCGAAGTCCGCTTCGCACCAGAATTGTCCATGGACCAAGGCCTCACCGTTCCAGAAACCATCGATGCTGTCTGCGATGGTCTACGCCAAGCCCAGGAGGAATTTGGCATTGTTGCAAAAGCCTTGGTCTGTGGCATGCGCCAGTCCGATCAAGAGGTCACCTCTCGCATTCTTGCAGAAGCCAACCAAGTTAGTGATCAGGATTTTGTTGGTTTTGACTTTGCCGGAGATGAGCACAACTACTCTCCAGAAGATATTCGAACTTTAATCGAGCAAGTCAAGAGTTACCATCGGCCTATGACGCTTCATGCAGGTGAGTGTCATTGCCCACACTTTGTTGCCCAATCGATTGCATTTGGCATCAAACGCAATGGGCACGTGACGGCTCTATCTCATGAACCAGCCTTACTCCAATCCTTTATTGAAAATGGGGTCACTGGTGAACTCTGCTTGACCAGCAACTTACAGACAAAAGCAGCGCCGACTTTAGAGGATTTTCCTTATTTGAAAATGAAGGAAGCAGGTGCTCGAATCAGTATCAATACCGATAATCGGACTGTATCTGATACCGACCTCACCAAGGAATACGCCCTCTATCATCAGCATTTCCAAACCAAGGAAACTGACTTTTACCAGCACAATGTCCATGCCATCCAGGCTTCCTTTGCTAGTGAGGAGGAAAAACAAGAACTCCTTACCAAACTAGAAAAAGCTTACGCGGACTATCTATAAACGAAAAATGCTAGCAATATATGACTGCTAGCTTTTTGTATGGTTAAAAATTATTTTTTCAATTAAGAACCTATTTGTTTCAGTAAAAATAATGTCTTATTTTTAAAACTATTCAAGTATAAACTAAAAACTTTCCGCCGTGAGAAAAGTGCCTGAAACACTATTGTTTCAGGCACTCGGGAGTTTTGAAACCTTAGGTTCAAAACTAAGTC
>NZ_JVSR01000024.1:0-214 GCF_001069785.1 Streptococcus parasanguinis | reverse complement strand
TCAATAATTCCGAGTGCCTGAAACGTTATTGTTTCAGGCACTTTTCTCACGGCGGAAAGTTTTAGTATTTTCTTTCTTTGAAACACTAACGATATATTTTTAGGTTTATGTCAGCAATTTTATTCTTTTCTTAGTTCAATGACTTGATCGTATCGACTTTCATCATCAATATGGTGAGCGATTTCTAACACCATCATCGGTAGTGAGAAAATCA
>NZ_JVSR01000023.1:0-9378 GCF_001069785.1 Streptococcus parasanguinis | reverse complement strand
AAATCGAATTCTAACGAATTACCGATTTCTGTCCCACTCTCTTTATTTTATGTTAGAAAGATAGATCAAATCTTTGACCTGATCAATGGTCTGAATCAGGTGAAGGCTTGTCTCATTGATAGGAAGATAATAGACTTTATCTGCCAATGATTCTGTAAAAGGACGATTCGTGAGTAAGATCACCTGTTGTCCTTTTTCTTTCAGCTCTTTCACCTGCTTTCTCACCTTTTGGTAAAAACGCTCATCACAGATTTCTAGATCATCCACCAAGACACAAGCAGCGTCCAAACCCAATGATTCATTGGTCCCATTCTGGGTCAGATAATAGGCTGCTCCCGCTTTGACCTCATATAAGCCAGCTGATGGCTCAACCGGAAGAAAGGCTGGGCTTGTTGCAACTTCTGCTCCTTTTTCTAACTCCACTAGATTAGCCAAAACCTGCAAATAAACAGGTGCTAATTTACTCAAATCCAAGAGTTCCTCAAACTCAAAACCACGTTTCAAAGCTTCTAAGATATAGAAGAGCCGGTGTGGCATATGACGAGCAATTTTCTGGATTAATTCATCATCGCTCATTTCCTCAGGAAGGATGGTCAGCAAGTTCTTATCTTTAATGGTTTCTAGGGCTTGTTGATAAGCCTCATCGATTCTCTTCCCAAATCCATAAACTGCCCCATAAGAGTGAATTTGGGTATTGAGACGGGCATTTTTAGCAGCATCAGAAAAAATCGGGATCTTAAAGAAGATATAGTCCAAACTCGGTTCGTAAACAGCCTTTAGATCTTTTAATAGGGGATGAGGCAAATGCTCGAGAGACCGCCCTAATTGCAACTGTACTCCTTGCTCAAACAAGGAATAGCCCAAGCCCATAGAGGCCATTGAGATACTGTCTGAAGCAAATGGATTAACTTCTAGGATATAAAAAGCATAGCTCGTCGGATCCAAAGCAAACTTGATCGAAATGGCTCCTGTCAGCTTCAAATAGCGACTGATGTGGATCGCTGCTTCACGAAGATTTTGAAACTCCCGGTCTGTCAGGGTGACCGCTGGCATAAATTGATAAGAGTCACTAGAGTGGATCCCGACAGGATCAATGCTTTCAATAGAGGCCGCCAGATAGTGATTGTCTTCGCGATCGCGCATGACTACAAAATCCAATTCCTTAAAGCCATAGGTCGAAAACTCTAGCAAACACTGCTGACTTGGAGAGACCGAAAGTCCCGTTTCTACTGCTTCGCACAAATCATCTAGATTATGAGCAATCTTTCGCCCCTGCCCTTGCTTACTCGCTACCGGCCAGATCATAATGGGAAATTGAATGCCTTCAGAAAACTCAATGGCTTCTCGAACAGAACCAACCAGTGCGGAAGCGGGTACCTGGTAGCCCAACTCTTGAAAGAGGCGTCGTTGATCCGCCTGCTGATAAAAGGTCCGGTAACGTTGAAGGCTCGGTCCCACAATCCTAATCGATACTTCTTTGAAAAATCCAGTTTCTTCCAATCGAAACAAGAGGTTCAAAATCTGTTTATCCGCAAAGGTTAGGAGCAAGCGAGATCGAGTATAAGAAAGAAGAATCGTCCTAAGAGCATCCAGCTTAAGCTTACTGACTACAACCTGTTCTCCAGCTTCTTGTGTGATAGTATTTTCTTCGCCCAGATAAAGGACAAGAACATTCCCATCCTTGGCATTAAGTTTTTGTGCTTCCTTTACCGCAGCCAAGAGGCTAATATCCTGATAAGAATCTCCACATAGGAGAAGCAATTTCTGGTTTTCTTTCATCATTCCTTCTCCCTTCTACTTTCGTGAATTTTGGCATCAATTAATTCTAAAAATTCATCGTAAAAATAGAGATTTTCCCTTGGCCCTGGACTAGCATCCACTTGGAATTGAACCCCTAAAATCGGTTGGTAACGATGACGAAAAGCTTCAATACTATGGTCATTGACGTTTTCATGCGTGACCAATAAATCATGGGGTAGGCTATCGCGAGCGATACTATACAAGTGATTTTGACTGGTTATCTCGATTTTTCCTGTCGCAATTTCACGCACAGGAATATTTAAACCGAAATGCCCAACTTCCATGGGAGCTAGTTCAGCCCCGTAAGCTTGAGCCAGCAGCTGTGCTCCCAAGCCCATGCCCCAGATTGGAATCTGACCATTGAGCTTTTTGATCAAGCGACAGAGTTTTTTCACCTGATGGGGATCCCCAGGCCCACTGGATAAAATAACGCCATCGGGCTGCTGTTCCAAAAGTTCATCATAAGAGATATCATAGGGATAGACCGTGACATTACAGTCCCTTTGACTTAGCTGGCGTAGGACAGAGTGCTTGACCCCTAGATCAATCAAGGCAATACTCTTACCAAAACCTGGTACAGCATAGGCTGTTTTTGTCGAGACTTGACGCACTTGGTCTTTGGGAAGCACTGTTGCCCGCAACTGATCCAGGATATGGTCGATCGAATCCCCCTTGTTAATGACAGTCGCCTTCATCCGTCCATACTTGCGGACAATTTTTGCCACCTGTCTCGTATCAATCCCTACAATACCAGGGATTTTTTTTCGCTTCAAGAATTCATCCAAGGTCATCTGTTGCCGCCAATTGCTTGGCATCTCCACTAGATGCTGAACGACTACTGCCAAACAGGTGGGCGTAATCGATTCAGAATCATCTCGATTGATCCCTGTTGCGCCAATAACTGGAAAGGTAAAAGAGAGTATCTGGCCACTAAAAGCCTGATCCGTGATCAATTCTTGATAGCCTGTCATGGCTGTCATAAAGACCAATTCACCAGTCACATATAGGTCTGCACCAAAGGCTTCCCCTTCAAATACAGTCCCATCCTCTAGGACCAATAATCGTTTCATCGAACCCCTCCCTTCTTTTACACTAGTCCAATTTTATCATAGTTCCTCAAAAAAAGGAAAGTCAGATTCCATGTAGCTCTCTACTCTGTCCTCTTTCTTTCCTTTCAATGAATTGTCAGTTATCTTATTTTGCACCGCGACCTTTAAGGACGGCTTCAATGATGGCCATACGGACAAAGACACCGTTGGTCATTTGTTGTACGATGCGTGATTTAGGAGCTTCTACCAAGTGGTCCGCAATTTCAACGTCACGATTGACTGGTGCTGGGTGCATCAAGATCGCTGTATCTTTCATACGGTCATAACGTTCTTGAGTCAAGCCATGAAGACGGTGGTAGTTTTCTTTAGAGAAGAGTGATTCGTAATCATGACGTTCGTGTTGCACACGCAAGAACATCATCACATCTACTTCTTCAATGACTTCATCGATAGTGACGAAGGTTCCATAGTCTTCAAATTCCGCACTTCTCCATTCGTCTGGACCTGCAAAGTAGAGGGTTGCTCCCAAACGTTTCAAGATTTGCATATTTGATTTTGCCACACGTGAGTGATCCAAATCCCCAGCGATACAAACTTTCAAACCATCAAAGTGACCGAATTCTTGGTAGATGGTCATCAAATCAAGCAAGCTTTGGCTTGGGTGTTGACCTGAACCGTCCCCACCATTGACGATAGATGCAGTGATCGTTGGGCTTTCAACCAATTCTTTGTAGTAGTCCACTTCAGGGTGACGGATGACGCAGACATCTACACCAAGAGCTGACATGGTCAAGATGGTATCGTAAAGTGTTTCCCCTTTGTTCACAGAGCTTGTCTTCACATCAAAGTCAAGGAGATCACATCCCAATTTCAACTCTGCCACTTCAAAGGCTTTGTGGGTACGAGTTGAAGGTTCAAAGAAAAGGTTTGAGATGATGTGTTGGTCTTCGTAGGCTGCTTTTGCTCCGTTTTTGAACTCAATCCCACGTTTGATCAATGCCATTACTTCTTCATTGGTAAGAGTTTCCATTGAGACAAGGTTTTTAAGAGCGATTTGATTTTCAGACATGTTGATTCTCCTTTTATAATGTGAATGCAAATAGTTTACAATTTGTTTAAGCTTCTTTGATGAGGACGCGGTCTTGGCCGTCTAGCTCCACCATCTCGACAATGATTTCCTCTGACTTACTTGTCGGGATATTTTTCCCAACAAAGTCCGGACGAATCGGCAACTCCCGATGCCCACGGTCAACTAGAACCGCAAGACTCACTCGAGCAGGACGACCGTGACTGACCAAATTGTCAATGGCAGCGCGTATCGTGCGACCTGTATAGAGGACATCATCGATCAAAATGACTTCTCTATGAGCGATATCAACTGGTAAAACCGTTGTATCTTCTGTCGCCTTCATGTCATCTCGGAAAGGCTTGGTATCTAGTTCTGCTACAGGGACATCGATTTGTTCCAGCTGAGAGAGGCGTTCTTGGATCCGGCGAGCGATGTAAACACCACGCGTCTTGATCCCCACCAGCACAATCTGGCTCAAATCTTTGTTTCGTTCAATGATTTCGTAGGTGATGCGGGTAATGGCCCGTTTCATCGTCAAATCATCAACGACTTCTTTGGTTTTCATTCAGTCCTCCTTAGTTGTAAAAGAAAAACCTCCTTTTTCAAGGAGGTTCAGCAAATGAATGGTCTAAGAGGATAGAGTCTCGCTCTATGGTCCTAGCCATTGTTTTTCACAGTCTCCTTGCCTGCCTCACGGGACAGGATTAAAGGATTTATTTAATTGAGATAACTATATCACAGTTTCAAACGACATGCAAGAAAAAACTCAACATTTTTCAAAAAAATTTAAAAATATTTCTTTTCGTCCGAATAACGTTCGGCTTTTACTCAGAAACAGCCGATTTTCGCTTAATATTTTTGATCCCATAGAGCACATAGCCAGCCAAGAGATAGGCGATAAAAATGATCACCACCCATTTGCCAACAAAGGCCCAGCCGTATTTATTAACATTGATAAAGAAATAGGCAAAGGGACTATCTTTTGCACCTGGAATTGGCCACTTCAAGACCAAACCATTGAGAAGAGCAAAGAGCATGTAAGCCAGTGGAATCAAGGTCCAAAAGAAAGGATCGAGCTTACGGTATTGCTTGGCTTTATCAATCACTAGGGTATCAAAGAAGAACATCAAAGGAACGATGTAATGACAGAGGAAGTTTTCCAAACGATAAAACTTCTCTGGTGTCGCAATAGGCGCCAACATAAAGTGGTAGATGACACAGGTAATCATAATGGACATGGTAACTGCGCCTTTCATACGAAGGTAGCCCTGAGTCTGGGTCGAACGACCTCGAACCATGCGCCAAACCATGTCTCCCATAAAGAACATGACCAACATGTTAGATAAAATGGTGTAATAGAGCATCATGCCAAAGCCACCATGCTTGGTCAGTTGCAGATAAACACCGAGCACACTTAAGATAAACAATAGAAAACGATAGCTAAATAATAGTTTGAATTTCATAGTATTCTCCTGAAAGAAAAGGGACTAGGCCCTTCTTCTTTTCTTTAGATCTTCTTCACAAATTCTGATTTGAGTTTCATTGCACCAAAGCCATCAATCTTACAATCGATGTTGTGGTCTCCTTCCACGATACGGATATTTTTCACGCGCGTACCTTGTTTCAAATCTTTCGGTGCACCCTTCACTTTCAAATCTTTGATCAAGGTCACTGTATCGCCATCAGCCAATTTGTTTCCGTTGGCGTCAATCGCTACGACACCCTCTTCTTCTTCGACCTCAGCTGGGTTCCATTCATACGCACACTCTGGACACACCAAGAGCGCTCCATCTTCATAGACGTATTTAGAGTTACATTTTGGACAGTTTGGTAAGTTATTCATTTTTATCTCCTTATTCAAATTAACTTTCATAGTATACCATGAAAGCGAAAATTTGACAAATCCTGCTCGACTGTAGCATTTTCATGAAAAAAGGAGGCGACTTGGCCTCCCTACTTGGATGATATTTTTTAATCTTCCTGCAATTCTTGAATATCTCGAATCACGCGCACGCCTGCTTGATTCTTCTCGCGCAGTTCAGCATCAGAGTATGGGAAGGTATTGATCAAGATACTCTCCATCCCGATACCTTGGGCAACAGCGACATCTGTTGTAAAGTCATTCCCCACCATGACCGTTTTCTCAGGGTTCAACTGGTGTTCTTTCATCACTTCCAAGAGAAACTCTGGCTGAGGTTTGCGAATACCTGCATCAGATGACAAGTAAATGGCATGGAAAAGCTCTCTCAAGCCAACCAAATCAATCTCCGGATTTGTAAAATCTGCTTGGGCATTGGATAAGAGAAAGATCCGGCAGCCTTCGGCTTTCATATCCTCTAATACTTCTTTCGTATGAGGATAAAGCTCCAACCGCTTGCGAGAAAGGACACGGAAAGTCCGCGCAATCAAACGTCCCCACTCTTTGAGGTGGGCAACACTATTTCCACTTGGATGACTTTCTAAATACAATTGCACAAAGATGACCGTTAGATCAATCTCTGGGTAGGCAACTTGTTTTTCCTTAGCCAAGTCTTCTTCGGCTTGTTGCACCAACTCTCCATAACGCAGGCGAAGACCTTCTCCTGTGTAGCTTGCCCCGTAGGATTGGTAGATCTGTGCCATAGTATCCCATAAAATGGGACTCGACTCATCCGTTTCGATGTCGACCAAGGTTCCATAAAAATCAAAAATATAGTTTTTAAATGCGTACTTGTGCGGATTCATCTCTCACTCCCGTAACAAACATCGTAAAGGTTGCCTTGCAGACATTGGCCCCGTCTTGATTAGTAATATCGACATCCACAACTCGAGTCGTCCGTCCACTGTGGACACATTCGCCATGGATGGTCAGGACATCACCCAGACGTCCTGCTTTCAAGTAATTGATGGAGGATTGCAAGGTCACCCCATCGACACCTTGAGAAACCACGACCAAACCACTGACTTGGTCACACAGGGTAAAGAGATAGCCTCCATGCGCATTTCCATAATAATTGAGCGATGATTCCACGACCTTGGTTGTCACCACCACATGGCCATCTCTCATCTTTTCGATTTCGTAATTTTCAAATGCAGCAATTGCATCAAAGTGAAAATCTTTCATATTACTTGCCACCTTTTCTAGCATCTTTTCAACTCCTCTATCATACTACAATTAAGAAGCAGATACAAGCAAAGGAGCAATTCCTTAGAAGCAGAAGAGGAGACTCCAACTAAGTAAGAAGACGATACTAGGCACAATATATTTTCTTGGGTGCTTCCAACATTCTCTCTTTAAATTCCATTTTCTTAAAGGGAAATAGATTTCAATCAGTAAGTGCAAAACAGCTTCCACTACTGCTAGAATCATCACTCCTAGTAAAAATAGGATCCCCAAGTCAGGCATAACCACCATTTTTAATAACAGAGCAACAAATAGATTGACAAATAGGAAATAAGTCAGCAATACACGGTAATACATCAAGTAAAAGAACCGACTCTTAGGAAGAGACTTAACATGATCGATCAAATCTTTATCAGCGGAAATGAGAGTGGTTAATGGCGTATTGACAGAAGCAATCGTTAAAAGGATGATGATTTTTAAAGGAGCCTCATAATCCTGTATCAGAATGAGAAGGAGGAAGATGAGAGTAAAGACAAAATTGATGGAAAAATAGCGCTCTTGAAATAAGGAAATCCAAAAATAATTGCCACTTTTTCTCTTTGCGACAAGCAACTGATCATTTTTTGAAATCGCGATTAAGTCGTCATTTTTAAAAATAAAGATAGTAACGAAGGCTGAAAGTAAGATCATATAGGACACTTGTTGAATCCATAAAGAAGATGCTGTAAGAACAGTCGTTACAAAAATGAGCACTCCTCCTAGAAGACTTGGCCTGGTATTGAACTGGATAAAGATATAAAACACACTCAATACCACCAGTAAAGAAAGGAGGACCAGCTTAAAGGATTGTAGCAGGTCTAACCTGACTCCTAAAAAGAGGATCAATAACAGCACGCGCTCTAGTAAATTGAGAAGAAAGGTTACCGTCAGAAAAGACCCTTTAAAACGATTGAGAGACAAAGGAAGCTGGTAGTAGGCCTGGACCCTGTCCATCGAAAAGTAGGAATACAGCAATTGAAAGGTTGATAGAGCAGTAACAATAGCCGTACTGATCAACAAGACTTGAAAGCTCGTAGAAAATTTTGCCCCAACAAGATAGTAATAAAGAGCAAAGGCTAAGGAAGTCAAGAACAAGAAGAGCCGATTTTTGGATACCACATCTCTAAAAATTGCTAGTAGCATGTTCTACCCCCTCTGACGATTGACGTCATGAAACCAATCTTCTAAATTCGATTCAATCGCGTCTAGGTGACCATCTTCAATATAATAAGCTGTATCACAGACCCGAACGATACTCTCTGCGATATGCGAACTCATCAGAATAGAGCCTTCTTCTTTATACTGCAATAGCAAACCATATAGAAATTCTGTCGCATCAAAATCAAGGCCATCAAATGGTTCGTCCAAAATAAGGAGGGTAGGTTTGAGATAAAAAGCTGTGATCAAGAAGACTTTCTTCTTATTTCCCGTTGACAAACTACCAATGTCTGTGTTGAGAAACTCTTCAAAATGAAAGCCTGAGATCAGGTCCTGCAATAACGTTTCATCTCTCTTTCGATGATACAAACGACAGACAAAATTAAAATAATGAACAAAATCCCAGTTTAAAAAACTATTGTTTTCAGTAAAAACTGTATAGGTACGGCTCTTATAGAAATTCGTATGAAAAGAGGTCGCCTTGTCTTCTATGGTAACAGTCTCAACTGCATACTGCCGATGATCAAAGACACTACTTAAAGCTTTTAGCAAGGTTGTCTTCCCAGCTCCATTTCGACCAATCAACCCCACTACAGAATGATTGGGTACAAGCAAATTCGTGTCTTTTATAACGGGCTTGTCTTTTTTATACCAAACGTTTAGCCCCCTGATGTTTAAACACTCACTCTTCATCGACGCACTCCTTTATAAAGGTAAGAAGCTCCAACCAAAAGCAACAGCAAAGCGTATAGCCATTCCTTTTGAAAGGCAAAGACTAAGGCACCGATCAAGAAGCAAATTCCTATAAGGATTCTAAATTGTAATTTCATATCTTGCCTTCTTTCTATTCACAGTATGAAAGATTACAATTGTATTTTATGCTTATACTATAGTACTTTTTCTGAGCAGATTCAAGCACGAATGGAATATTCTCAGTGCTTTAGGCAACATTTTATCTTTGAGAGAAAAAAAGAACTAGATATTTCTAGCTCTTAGAATGTAAACAATCTATTTTTACATCAAACAATTCAAATAATTCTGAAAAAATGAGAATGAACTAAAGTTTCGGTCTCATTCAGACATACACTGAAACTTTCCACCGTGAGAAAAATGAGAGTGGGACAGAAATCGGTAATTCGTTAGAATTCGATTTCGTCGTC
>NZ_JVSR01000022.1:0-13936 GCF_001069785.1 Streptococcus parasanguinis | reverse complement strand
AGCGTAGTAGAGCCCACTCAACCACTGCGTCTTACTCGACAATCCAAAAACAATTGAGAGGCTAGGACTTTTATCCCAACCTCTCTCTGTGCATTATTTCGATTTAATGTAGTTAACACCATCTGCTTTTGGCGCAACTGCTTGTCCGAAGAAGGCTGCCAAGACAACCATGGTCAAGACGTAAGGCGCAATTTGCAAGTAGATGGATGGGATACCTTTAAGTAAAGGCAATTGATTCCCGATAACAGCCAAACTTTGTGAAGCTCCAAAGAAGAGACTAGCAAGCATGGCCCCGATTGGGTTCCATTTCCCGAAAATCATAGCCGCAAGGGCGATGAAACCAGGACCAACAATAGTAGTCACCGCAAAGTTAACGGAAATAGATTGAGCGTATATGGCTCCTCCAATACCAGCTAGGGCACCTGAGATCATCACTCCTAAGTAGCGCATTTTATAAACATTGATTCCCAATGTATCTGCTGCTTGTGGGTGTTCCCCAACTGAACGAAGACGCAATCCAAATTTTGTCTTGAACATGATGAACCAAGCAAAGAATGAGAAGAGAATCGCAACCCAGCCGATGATGCTGGCATTGTTGAAGAAAATATCCCCAATTACCGGAATTTTAGATAAGACCGGAATGGATGTTTTCCCGAAGGCAACTTTGATATTATCAGTTTGTCCCTTGTTATACATCGCTTTAACAAGGAAGACCGCAAGTGGAGGTGCCATCAAGTTCAATACCGTACCTGAGACGATATGGTCAGCACGGAAATGAATGGTTGCCACCGCATGAATCAAGGAGAAGAGTACTCCAATCCCTGCAGCAACGATCAAGGACAACCATGGTGTCAAACTTCCTAAGGCAGGCTCAAAAGTCAAGTTAAAGATAATTCCTGAGAAGGCTCCCATAACCATGATTCCTTCCAGACCAACGTTAACAACCCCAGCGTGTTCTGAGTATGCTCCTCCGATACTTGTGAAGATCAGCGGCGCTGCATACACAATCATAGAGGAAACAAGAATACTTAAAATCGTTACAATACTCATTAGTTTGCTCCTCCTTTTTTAGCTGAACGCATCGAGATCATCTTTTCAATAATGTAGTGAGCACATACGAAGAAGATAATGGATGCTGTTACAATTTGAACGACTTCTTCAGGGATGGCAGCTGGCTTCATACCAACTCCTCCAATTTGAAGTGCTCCAAACAAGAAGGCAGCAAATGGAATACCAATTGGTGAATTCATTGCAAGAAGGGCAACGGCCATTCCGTTAAATCCAACACTCATCGAGCTGGTTTGAACGTAGACATTTGAGTAAATACCCAGACCTTCTGCTACCCCACCGATACCAGCAAGAGCACCAGAAATGATCATAGAAAGGATAATGGTCCGTTTTGCAGACATCCCAGCATATTCCGCCGCATTCGCATTGAGACCAACGGCACGGATTTCAAACCCAAGTGTTGTTTTCTTCATCAAGAACCAGATGACCACCACTGCGATGATGGCAAAGAAGATCCCGATGTTCATTTGTGATTTGTCCGTCAAATTACGCAGCCACTCTGTCTGGTAGACAGCGTTAGCTCCCACATCAATGGTTGAGTCCTTGTTTTTCATCAAGGAAGCTGGGAAGCTATGGATCAAGGCATTCCCACCATAGAGAACAATGTAGTTCATCATAATGGTGATGATGACCTCACTGGTTCCGAGATAGGCACGAAGGAAACCAGGAATCGCTCCAATAAATCCACCTGCGATAGCCGCAATCAAAACAGTCATCGGAATCATCAGTAAGCGAGGCATATTTGGGAAAGAAAGGGCAAACCAAGTCGCCATGATCCATCCTGCAAAAGCCTGACCTGGAAGTCCAACGTTAAAGAAGCCGGCCCGGCTGGCTACTGAAAATCCAAGAGCAACTAAAATCAGTGGCCCCATGGCACGGGAAATATTTCCCCAACTCTTAATCGAACCAAAGGCTTTCTTAAACAGCAATTCATATCCCCAAAGGGCATCATAGCTGAAGGCCCACATAATAATGGCACCCAAGACCAATCCTAAAAGGACAGACACCAATGGAACGGCAATTTGTTTTAAATTCTTATTCATTTGATGCTCCCTCCTTTACTTGTCCTCCTGCCATGAGGATTCCAAGCTCTTGCTTATTCGTTGTTTCAGGGGTTACGATCCCTTGGATCTTCCCATCATGAATAACTGCAATACGGTCAGAAACATTCAAAATTTCATCTAATTCAAAGCTGACAACCAGAACGGCTTTTCCATTATCCCGTTCTTGAATCAAACGTTTGTGGATATATTCAATCGCTCCAACGTCCAAACCACGAGTTGGCTGGCTGACGATCAAGAGATCTGGATCGCGATCGATTTCCCGCGCGATAATGGCTTTTTGCTGGTTTCCTCCAGAGAGAGCCTTAGCTGGTACCACTTCACTAGCTGCACGAACGTCAAACTCTTCCATCAACTTCTTGGCATAAGAGGTAATATTTGGATAATTCAAGATACCATTCTTGCTAAGAGGTTCTTTATAATATGTTTGAAGAGCAATATTTTCAGAGATCATCATATCAAGGACCAAACCATCACGATGACGGTCTTCAGGGACGTGCCCTACCTTCATTTCTGTGATTTGACGTGGACGAAGTCCTACAACATCCTTGCCTTTAATCTTGATTGAACCAGATTTTACCTTCCGTAGACCTGTAATCGCTTGGATCAACTCAGACTGACCATTTCCGTCAATCCCTGCAATCCCGACGATTTCACCAGCACGAAGTTCCAGTGACAAATTCTTAACAGCTGGGACTCCCCGGTTTTCGTTTACAACCAAGTTTTCGATCGACAAGATGACTTCTTTCGGTTGAGAAGGACCTTTTTCAGTCTTAAAGGAAACAGAACGACCGACCATCATTTCAGCCAAGTCTTGGTTGGTAGCTCCACCAATCTCGACTGTCTCAATCGATTTACCACGGCGAATAACCGTTACGCGGTCTGAAACAGCACGGATTTCATCCAACTTGTGCGTAATCAAGATAATAGATTTTCCTTCATTCGCCAAGTTCTTCATGATTGTCATCAATTCTTCGATTTCAGCTGGTGTCAACACCGCAGTTGGTTCATCGAAGATTAGGATGTCGGCTCCACGATAAAGCGTCTTTAAGATTTCCACACGTTGCTGCGCACCAACGGAAATATCCTCAACTTTAGCATGTGGATCTACTGCCAAGCCATATTTTTTAGACAAGTCAAGGATATCTTGACTGGCTTTCTTAAGGTCCAAAACACCGTGTTTAGTGGTTTCAGAACCAAGGATGATATTTTCAGCAACAGTGAAAGCTTCAACCAACATAAAGTGTTGGTGCACCATTCCAATTCCTAAAGAAGCTGCTTTTGAAGGTGAGTCTAGGTTAACAGTTTTTCCATTTACCACGATGTCTCCGCTAGTTGGTTCCAACAAACCAGCCAGCATATTCATCAGGGTAGATTTCCCTGCACCATTTTCTCCAAGAAGTGCATGGATTTCACCTTTGCGCAACTGAAGATTAATCTTGTCATTTGCTACAAAGTCACCAAATTTTTTGGTAATCTCACGCATTTCGATGACATATTCATGTGTCATGGGGGTGTTTCCTTTCAAATCTATTTTTATTTCAATAAAATCTGCTAGGCGACTAACAGATTTTATTGAGACAAAAATGTCTCACTTTAAAAGAAACGGCCCTTAAAGGGAGGGCCGCTCCAATCAAATATTATTTTTCAGGAACTTTAAGAGACCCATCAAGGATTTTAGCTTTAGCATCTTCTACAGCTTTTTTAGCATCTGCAGAAAGGTTGTCAGTTGTCAAATCAACTCCACCATCTTTTAAGCTATAAGTAATCACTTTACCGCCAGGGAATTTACCGTCAGCAGTTTTCTTAGCCAAGTCTTTTACAGATTCTCCGACTTTCTTCAAGCTTGAAGCCAATACAAAGTTAGATTTTTTACCATCTTTAGAAGTGTATTCACCTTCAGCTTTTTGGTCACGGTCAACACCAAGAACCCAAACTTTTTCGTCTTCATTTTTCTTTTCGTTCAAGTCTTTAGCTTCAGAGAAGACACCTGCACCAGTACCACCAGCTACTTGGTAGATAACGTCTGCACCTGCAGCGTATTGTGCAGCAGCAATTGTTTTACCTTTAGCAGAGTCACCGAATGAACCAGCGTAGTCTACTTGAACTTTGATAGATGGGTCAACAGATTTAACACCAGCTTCAAATCCAGCGCGGAACCGAGTGATAACTTCACTTTCCATACCACCTACAAAACCAACTTGTTTAGTTTTTGTAGTTTTTGCAGCAGCAATACCAGCAAGGTAACCAGCTTCGTTATCGGCATAAACAGCAGATGCTACGTTCTTTTGTCCTTCAATACGGTCATCGATGATGACATAGTTCACATCTTGGTTGTCTTTTGCAGCTTTTTTAACAGAGTCGCTCAAGGCAAAACCAACACCAAAGATCAATTTGTAGTCGTTAGAAACAGCTTCATCAAGGTTTGTCGCATATTGAGATTCATCTGTTGATTGGAAGTAGTCAAATCCGTTCCCTTTAGAAAGACCGTTTTCTTTACCCCAAGCTTGCAAACCTTCCCAAGCAGATTGGTTGAATGATTTGTCATCCACACCACCAGTATCGGTAATGATAGCAGCTTTCAAATCTGTTTTAGATTCTGAGTTTGCGCTATCTTTTTTAGACGCACGATTTCCACATGCTGCAAGTCCGATAGCAGCGACAGTTACTAGACCAAGGCCTAGCCATTGTTTCTTGTTCATTACTGAACCTCCTAAATTATTGTGCAACATTGTTGCGAAGTATTGAAAGGGTCAAAAGACCGCCTCACAGACCTATTAAGTCAGGTCTGTAAAGGAATATGGAAGTAATTCCTTGACCGTCATCACGACCGTCGATTTATCTTTAGATACTAAGGTTACAGGAAGGTCTGGCTCAAAAAATTCAGCCATGACCTGGCGACAAGCACCACATGGAGAGATGGGCTTTTCTGTTTGCCCGTAGATAATGAGCTCTTGAAACTCACGAGCTCCTTCAGAAACAGCTTTAAAAATGGCTGTCCGTTCTCCACAGTTGGTCAAACCAAAACTGGCATTTTCGATATTGACACCTGTATAGATTTCTCCATCCTTCGTTAGCAGTACAGCTCCAATTGGGAAATGAGAGTAAGGCACATAGGCTTGTTGACTCACTTCAACTGCTAAGTCAATCAACTCAGTAGTCGCCATGAGCCACCTTTCCTTCCATGATGGCTACACCAGAAGAAGTCCCGATACGGGTCGCACCAGCTTCGATAAAAGCAAGAGCATCTTCATAAGAGCGAGCACCACCAGAAGCTTTAACACCCATGTCGGGTCCAACAGTTTGACGCATTAAGGCCACATCTTCTACCGTTGCTCCTCCAGTTGAGAAGCCAGTTGAAGTCTTCACAAAGTCAGCTCCAGCTGACTTTGCAATCTGACAAGCGACGATCTTTTCATCGTCTGTTAAGAGACACGTCTCAATGATGACTTTGACCAGCTTATCACCGCTTGCTTCGACAACAGCTTGGATATCTTCTTCAACTAGTGCTAAATTCTTAGACTTCAAAGCACCGATATTAATGACCATGTCAATTTCATCGGCACCATTTTGAATAGCATTTTTTGTTTCACACGCTTTGACAAAAGGGGTATTTGCTCCCAAAGGAAAACCAATGACGGTACAAACTTTTACATCTGAATCGCGCAAGCCCTCAGCCGCAAAATTCACCCATGTTGGGTTCACACAGACACTGGCAAAATCATATGCCTTAGCTTCTTCGATCAATTTTTCGATCTGTTCTTGTTGCGCATCTGGTTTTAAAAGAGTGTGATCAATATATTTATTTAACTTCATACAATCTCCTGAGCTACTTAAGATATTATTTCAATAATTTCTTTAACGCTTTCAGCCCCTTCTAGTATTTTAACATTTTTTTTGAATTCTGTAACGCTTTCTTGTGAATTTTTTTCATTCACGAAAATACGAGCAATGCGTTCCCCTTTTTTAACGTGCTCTCCCACTTTTTTGTCAAATACAATCCCTGTTTCATAATCAAGCGGATCCGATTTGACAGCACGGCCAGCACCAAGTCGCATGGCTAATAGGCCAAATTCCATGGCAGGTAAAGCTGCAATAACGCCATCTTGATCTGCTGTTACTTCAAGGACCTGATCTACTTTGACGGGACGATGCAAATCCTCTAAGTTTCCACCTTGAGCCACCACCATTTCTTCAAACTTCGCTAAAGCTTGACCATTGGTCAAGTGTTCATGGATGGCTTCAATCGATTGTTCTACATTGGCCAATTTCAACATGATTTGCGCTAATTCACAAATAAACTCAGTTACGTCCGCTCGGCCCTGCCCTTTCAGAATATCCAAGGCTTCCAAAATCTCTAAACGATTACCAATGCTGGTTCCCAAAGGTTGGCTCATATCTGTAATGACAGCGATGGTTTTCCGACCCACTGCATTTCCAAGATCCACCATGGTACGGGCTAAGCGACGAGCATCCTCAATATTCTTCATAAAGGCACCCTCGCCCACTGTCACGTCCAAAAGAATGGCATCCGCACCAGCAGCAATTTTCTTACTCATGACGGAGCTAGCAATCAAAGGAATGGTATCCACTGTCGCCGTTACATCACGCAGAGCATACAAGAGTTTGTCTGCTTTTACGAGTTGGTCGGATTGACCAATGACCGATAAGCCGATCTCCTGCACCTGCTGGATGAATTCCTCTTGAGTCCGTTCAATCTGAAAGCCTTTAATGGATTCCAACTTATCGATGGTCCCACCTGTGTGGCCTAAGCCACGACCACTCATTTTGGCAACCGGCACTCCGAAACTCGCAACCAAAGGCACCAAGACCAAGGTCACCTTGTCTCCCACACCACCAGTCGAATGTTTGTCTACCTTGATTCCTGGAATAGCTGACAGATCAAACTGTTGCCCTGTTCGGACCATCTTCATGGTCATATGAGAAATTTCTTCCGTCGTCATCCCTTTAAAATAAACAGCCATAGCAAAAGCGGACATTTGGTAATCTGGAACTGTTCCAGCCACATATCCCTCAATCAGCCATTCAATTTCTTCTTTGTTTAAGGCAAGACCATCTCTTTTTTTCTGAATGATATCTACTGCTCTCATGATTCTTTCTCACTTCTTAAAATATAATAGCCTTTGTCTTTTTTTACGATCTCACAATTGCCAAACGTCTCTTCCATCTTGGCCTTAGCACTTGGAGCACCTTGCTTTTTCTGAATGACAATAGTCAAGTCTCCACCTGGTTTCAAATGTTCAAAACTACCGGTGATCACCTGGTGAACCACTTTTTTACCAGCTCGGATTGGCGGATTACTGATCACATGGTCAAAGACCCCTTCAACCGCTTCATAGACATCCGAAGAAAAGATCTGAGCTTCCACGCCATTTCGGCTGGCATTTTTCTTAGCCAAGTCTAGCGCCCGCTCATTGACATCCACCATGGTCACGGAGACTCCCTGTGCTTTAGCTAGAGAGAGACCAATTGGACCATAGCCACAACCGACATCAAGAACGCTTTCTCCTCCTTGGAAATCCAGGGTTGATAAGAGCACCTGGCTTCCATAATCTATCATTTTTTTACTAAAGACGCCCGCATCTGTATAGAAATTCATCTTTTGTCCCAATAAAACAACAGCCAGATCATGAATATCATGGGCTGCATCTGGGTTTATATCGAAATACATTTTACTCATAAGGTTATTTTATCATAATTCATTCGTTTTTTAAATCGTTTACACAACCTCTAAAAATTGGTATACTAAAGACTACAATAGGAGTGACATATGGACAAAGAATTTTTACATTTTGAAAAAATCAATCGGGAAACCTGGCAAAATTTGCATCGCAAAACCACCCCACCTCTCTCTCAAACAGAGCTTAATTCTATTAAAAGCTTTAACGACCGCATCAACCTCGAGGATGTGCGTGACGTCTACCTGCCTTTGACAAACTTGATCGGAATCTACAAGCGTTCCAAAGAAGATTTGGCCTTCTCAAAGGGGATTTTTCTTCAAAAAACCAGTGAACGCCAACCCTTTATCATTGGAGTTTCTGGGAGTGTCGCTGTTGGGAAATCGACTACTAGCCGTCTTCTCCAAATCCTACTTTCGCGGACCTTCGAAGGCAAGACCGTAGAATTGGTGACAACAGATGGCTTTCTCTATCCAAATGCTATCTTAAAAGAACAAGAGCTCCTCAATCGAAAAGGATTTCCTGAAAGCTATGACATGGAATTGCTTCTTGATTTTCTCAATCAAATCAAAAACAACAAAAGTGTAGAAATCCCTGTCTATTCCCACGAAATTTACGATATTGTCCCAGATGAGAAGCAAACGATTTTACCGGCTGATTTTGTCATTGTAGAAGGAATCAATGTCTTTCAAAATCCACAAAATGACAGTCTCTATATGACCGATTTCTTTGATTTTTCAATCTATGTGGATGCCGCAGTCGATGATATCGAATCTTGGTATATCGATCGCTTCCAAAAACTCCTTGCATTAGCTCAGAATGATCCCAATAACTACTACTATCGATTTACAGAGCAACCCCTAGATGAAGTTTTAAGCATGGCCCATCAGGTCTGGGAATCCATTAATTTAGTCAACTTGCAACATTACATTCAACCAACCCGTAACCGAGCTGATCTGATTCTCCATAAGGCAACCAACCATGAAATCGACAAAATTTATCTCAAACGCTAGAGAAAATGGCCTTTTACCGGTACTTTTTTAAGGAAAAGCTATTTTAGGCTTGTCAAATCATAACTTTTCATATATAATGAGATAGTTAGATTATCAATGGAGGTGAATAACTTGGCAAACATTAAATCAGCTATCAAACGCGCTGAATTGAACGTTAAACAAAACGAAAAAAACTCAGCTCAAAAATCAGCTATGCGTACTGCAATCAAAGCTTTTGAAGCAAACCCATCTGAAGAACTTTACCGCGCTGCTAGCTCAGCTATCGATAAAGCAGAAACTAAAGGTTTGATCCACAAGAACAAAGCTAGCCGTGATAAAGCACGTCTTGCAGCGAAACTTGGTTAATCAAGAACAGCATAAAAATCAAGCTCTCCGGAGCTTTTTTTGTTCCTAAATTTTTGAGAGGTGCTTATGAAAATTGTTATTATCGGCTATTCAGGTTCTGGCAAGTCAACTTTGGCTGAAACCTTAGCTCGCTACTACTCCATCCCTAAGCTTCATATGGATACCATCCAATTTCAACCGGGATGGATAGACAGTGACCGGGATTGGATGGAGGGACAGATGAAACAGTTTCTTAGCCAACATAAAGACTGGGTCATTGATGGAAATTATTCATGGTGTTGCTATGAGGAAAGAATGGAGCAAGCAGACCACATTATCTTTCTCAATTTCTCTCGTTGGAACTGCCTCTATAGAGCCTGGAAACGATACCGTCGTTATAAGGGACGCGTTCGCGAGAGTATGGCAGCAGGCTGCCCTGAACGCTTTGACTGGGAATTCATTCGATGGATCCTTTGGGACGGTCGAACTAAGAATGCCAAAGAAAGGTATCGAAATATCCGTTCTACCTATCCCGATAAATTCATCTCTCTCAAGAATCAAAAAGAGCTGGATGCATTTCTAAAAACAATACAATAAAAAAGGTTGGGATTAAAATCCCAGCCTTTTCTTATTTATCAACGTAGTCTCCGCCAGTGAAGCCATAGTATTCTTCCAGACTCAAGCCTGAGTCCGCAATATCTTGTGCTTCTTTTCCGATATAGCGGAGATGCCAGCTTTCTGGCATGTAGCCTGTTACTTTTTCTTTTCCTTCTTGGTAACGAACCACAAAGCCATATTTAGCAGCATTCTTGAGCAACCACTTACTTGGTCCAGGTTCGGTTACCAAATTACCACTGGTATCGATCAAGTCAAAGGTCAAACCAGTTTGGTGTTCACTATAGCCCGGTCTTGCGGAATAACGATCTGCGGCTTCCTGACCATCTTGATTGACATAGTTTTGATAGAGGCCAACTTGGGTGTCGTAGCTACGAAAACCACTATATTGGTCACTGATCGGATAACCCTCTGCCTGCATGGCTGCAATCAATTCATGAAGGGCCGAAACAGCTTCAGGATCTTCACCTGGGTTAAAGTCCGGCGCCAAAGGATAATGTTTGTTGGCGATCATCACCTCACCATATTTCCCTTTAACACTATAGTAAGAACCATTGTAGCTGACACCAGAGTCCACTTTCACATCTGACTTACCAGCTTTTGACGACTCTTCTTTGCCAGTCTCTTTTGATGGATTCTTTGCAGAAGACGTTTCTTTGGAAGACTTGGTTTGCGTTTGCTTGGTTTCTTCTTTTGCAGAAGATTTAGAACTAGTGGATTGAGATTGGGAGCAAGCTGTCAGGGTTAACAAGGCAACTGTCACCAAGGTTAATTTGGAAAATCTTGCTTTCATGGGAATCTCCTATGATTCTTTTGTTACGACAATATCCGTAATCACATAACTTGCACCTACTTTTTTCAAGGTGTAGGTCTTGTACTTGCGATTTTGTGAATCTGGATGACTATCTGTATAATGCACGGTAAAGTCTTCATAAGTCTTGATGGTCACCACACCATTTTCTTCAGTGACACTTTGAATATCCAAAGCTCCGGGAGTATAGTAGTCAATTTTAGCCTTTCGAACACCATCACCCGTTGTGAATTCAACCATGTCTTTGTAGGCTTGACTTTGCGTGTCATAGTATTTAGAGTAGGTGTTATTTCGATTTGAAACTGAGCTAAAGACAGCGTCGCGGTACTCTTTCAAGAACTCTTCTGCCAAGGTCCGATTTTGTTCTTCTTTGGCTGCTTGCGCTTTCTTAGCATCTTGTGCACTCTTGATGCGTTTTAAAGTATCTTTGGCTAGTTTGAGTTCGATCGGATCGTTTTCACCCTCTTCAATCGTCACCTTAGCCTTTTCAGTTGTGTAGGTTTCCCCATTCATATTGAAGACGGCATGCACTTCAATTTCTTGATAAGGGATGCTGTCTACTTCAAAGGTCGTGCTCGTTCCGACTTCTTTACCATTGACCACAACCTTCACATCCGTTGGGTTTTCAACTTCATCTGGGAACTCAACTTCTAAATTGCGTTTTTCAGAATTCAACTGCAATTCTAAGTTATTTTTCGTTGCTTTTTTAGGATTGAGATGGATCTTAGAAGTGACATTTCCGACTTCTGTTTTAGCAGTCAATTCCATTTCTTTTGCATTGTAATGGAAAGAACCAAGATCTGTCACTGCATCTTTCTTCAAGGTCACTGTTTTATTAGCAGCCACTTTGAGTTTGGCTTGGTCCAAATTGGTCTTGACCTTGACTTGCACTGGATAGCTGGCCACACGGTATTCTTGGAAGATTCCAAATTTCTTGTCCGCATTTTCCAAACCAAAGATCTTGTTACCAGATTTATCCGTATAGCTGCCTTCTCCACCATTATCGATGATCTTGTTCAACTCTGTGCCGATATCGACCCCTTGATCTTCCATGCTAGTAATAAAGCTTTCGGCTTCATCCTTTGTCCATTTATCGTTATCGGTTGAAAGCAGATCTGCTGCTTCGCGATAATCCTTGGTGTCCACTGCCTTAATAAATTTATCTGCAGTCACTTCGACACGCGTTGTTGACTGGAAGTAAAAGAAGGCTGCTACCAAAGCTATCACAAGGACTGCAATAGCAGAAATAATCCCAATTTTCTTCTTGGAAAGTTTCTTTTCACCCTTCGTTTTAGGGGCCTTTTGTTTTTTCTGAGCTGGGCCTGCTTCTGTAACATTTGGACCAGCAAAGACCTGCGTTTGCTCAGCAGCAAGTGGAGCCGTATACTCTTGAGTTTGCTGTTGAGGGACATATTCCTGTGTTTCTTCAGTTGAATCTGGGGTCGCAAATTCTGCTTCAGGCACAGGTCCTACAAAAAACTCGAAGTTTTGACTTTTAGCCGCGGTAAATTCTTCTGCACTTGGCTTGCGGCCATAGGTTTCTTCAAAATGTTGCAACCAAGCCTGTCGAGGTGCTAGAAGTGGATCGACATTCTTCACTTCTTCAACTGGTTCAACCACTGGTTCCTTGACAGGAGCTACTTCCTCTGCTGGGGCATTTCCAGCGATAGACTGAATTTGTTTCAAATCAAATCCACAAGCTTTCCCAGCCATAAACTCTTCTGGTGACGGTTTGCGACCGATCACTTTTTCAAATAATTCAACCCATTTCTTTTGCATGGATCTCTTCTCCCTCATTATAAAATAGGGAAAGTGGGTATTCCCACCTTCCTTTTTGTGATATTGTTAGAATCCAAAGTTAGAGAAATTTGGAGCACTAGGAATAAATCCAGTAGCTACTTGTTCTAAAATACGAGCATTTACATAAAGAACAAAGATGGCAATGAGAAGCAAGACAACAGATGATGCTACAAGAAGCAAGAATTTGTCTGCTTTAAAGCTCGTCTTGTTCAATCCTTGATGAACCACATAGCATGTTCCAACAAAGAACAAGAAGAAAATAAGGAAGTTCACAAAGCCATAAAATTCATAAACTTTTACAAGACCTACTAAGAAAGCAAGAAGGGCAAGTGGCAAAGTGTAAACAGACAAACGTCCAAACTCTTCAAATGAACGACCGTAACTGTATTCCTTATCTTGAAGAACCACACGACGAACAAAGAATCCTGCTACTTGGAAAGCGTAAATGCTAAAGAAGAGGGAAATCAATGTCAACATAAAGGCACGGAAATCCATTCCATAACCACCTGTAAATCCACTAGCTGTGAAGAAGGTCCCCAAGGTCAAGACAAAGGCAGTCAAGACATACTGTAAAATTCCGTTAAGAGCTTTTGGATTTTCTACAGCTGTTGGACGTTTCAAAGCTGAAAGGAACCAATTCCAATAACCACCAACGGCAACACCAAATTGACTTGGTTGGGCAGGATAAGCTTGTCCTGGTTGTCCTTGGTAAGGCGCTTGTTGATAAGCTGCTTGAGTAGGTTGTTGGTAAGCTTGTTGTGGAGCTTGTTGGAAAGCAGGACCATTCGCTGGAGCAGGCTGAGGTGTAGGCTCTTGAACTGGAGCTGCTACAAATTCTGGTGCTTCTGGAGCTGCAACTGGTTCTTGTGGAGCTGCTACAAATTCTGGAGCTTGTGGAGCTGCTACTGGTTCTTCTGTAGGTGCAGCTGGTGCTGCTGGTGCTGCAACAAACTCTGGAGCTTGTGGCGCTGCAACCGGTTCTTCCACAGGTGCAGTTGGTGCTGCAACAAACTCTGGGGCTTGTGATGCTTCTGGAACCACTACTTCTTCTTGAAATTCTCCAGCAGCAAGTGCTTGAGCAATTTCTTCTGCACTAGCAGAACGACCATTTACGGCTTCAAAATAATCCAGCCAATCTTGTTTTGACATATTTAATCTCCTTAACTATTGTTCATACTAGGGTATTATACAAAATTTCTGAACCATTTTCAATGAAAGACTGGAAAATCCCTGTAATATCTTTTGAAAAACATACAAATTCTATACATTTCTAGAAATTAGTAAAGAAAAACGCCTCTTTTCAGAGGTCGTAGAATGTAGACAAACTATTTTAAAGTAAAATAAGTTAAGCTATTCTTCAAAGAAATAAAAATGAGTTCCAATTTTAAAATCGATTCAAAAAAATACCAAAACTTTCCGCTGTGAGTAAAGTGCCTGAAACAATAACGTTTCAGGCACTAGGAATTATTGAGACCTTAGGCTCAATAATTAGTCTTGGAACTTCGAAGAAGTTCGCTGACGTCCGTACTCACCTAAGGAAAGTTT
>NZ_JVSR01000021.1:0-19023 GCF_001069785.1 Streptococcus parasanguinis | reverse complement strand
AGGTGGGACGACGAAATCGAATTCTAACGAATTACCGATTTCTGTCCCACGCTCTCTTTTGCTTTCTAAAGGCCCCTCTTAGTCGCAATTTCTTTAGAATTAAGGTACAATAAGAATACAACTTTACACGTATTGGAGGAGCAGATGTTTAAGTGGATGAGACGCCTGATTGGCATGGTGATCGTTTTATTTATTTTATTAGTGGTCCTGTTGGTTCCTGGATCTATTCCTGAAGGGGAGCAGCTGAGAAATGTGCAGGCAGGGAGTTCTTTGATTGAGCTGGCTCAAAATGCAGTTTCAAATGCTTCTGTGAGCACTGAAGGGGTCTCAACTGAGCTAAGTCTCAATTCTGTACAATTAAGTCAGGTCGTAAAAACAAGTGCTGGATCCGCCCTTGACAATTCTGACTATCAAAAGATGTCACTAGGAATGGATGGCAATGACCTTCACGTCAAAGTTCCTGTATCATTAGGGCCAGTCGATAGCTATCTAGATTTAACCATGACCGGTCAAGTCGAAAACAATGTCATGAATTTGACTGTGACCGGTGCTAAATTAGGGAAAATGCCCATTCCAAAATTCTTGGTTCTCAACTATTTGAAGGATCAATCCAATCAAAATGGAAGTGGCTTCACGGTTAATGGTGATCAAATCACCCTTGAGATCCCTCAAGCAGGTTATACTATCTCAAAAGCGAGAGTGGAAAATGGCAATGCTAAGGTAACCGTTAGTATATCCTTGTTTTAAGTCTTTGTAATTGGAGTTGTCATGCTTGTCTTTGAATTTTGTGCAGAGAATTTAACTTTTATTGATAAGGCGATTGCTGCTGGGGCAGGTCGCATTGAACTGTGTGACAACCTGGCAGTAGGCGGGACCACACCGAGTATAGGTGTGATCAATGAAGCAATCAAACGGACAAGAGAGAAGTCCGTGGATCTATGTGTGATCATTCGGCCCCGTGGTGGAGATTTTGTCTACACTGATCCAGAAGTCGAAGCTATGCTGACGGATATTCGTGCTGCGAAAGAAATAGGGATTACTTGTTTTGTGCTGGGTGCGCTGACGAGTGATCGAAAGTTGGACAAGAGGGTCATGCAGCTTTTACTTGCAGCCTGTGGAGAGGCAGAGGTGGTCTTTCATATGGCCTTTGATGAGTTAGCTCATACAGATCAGCTAGAAGCGATTGAGTGGCTTTCTGATCAGGGTGTAGCCCGCATTTTAACACGAGCTGGAAGTCCAGGTGACCCACTAGAGCAACGTTTTGCACACTATCATCGTTTATTAGATGCGGCTAAGGGAAAGATTCAGATCCTACCAGGTGGAGGTGTGACCCTTGACAATCGTCAGCTCTTTTTGGAGCAATTGGGTGTTTGTCAACTGCATGGCACGCGCATCGTGTTTTAAAAAAGAAACGCTCACTGCCTGAAGTAGTTTTGAAGATCCGTTATCAAGGTTGGAGACGTTGTTTCCAGCCTCTTCTAGTGCAAAAATGAATAAGGGAGAGAAAATGTTTTTAGAGCATTATTTTGACCGATACACCTTTCAGCCAGAAAAGGGATTGGTTTATGGATTTGAAAAGAGAGGGGCAGGCTATGAGTACCAGTGTCCCGTCTTATCGGACTCTTTTCTCTTAAAGGTCCGTGTCTGCGACCAGAAGATATCTTTTCAGGTCTATGATCAGGATACAGGGGACGAGTATATCCAGATCCATCAGGAACAGCTACAAGGAAATTTCGTTGGCCAAGTCAGAGAAGCTTGTCAGGAAAGTCTTGCAAGGATTCGCCAAGCTTGTTTTGAGGTAGAGAAATTTCTCTATCCTCAAGCCAAGCGTCTCATGGCCTATATCTCTCTGTACTATCAGGGAACGATTGAGTATTTGTGGGAGAGATCTCCAGAATCTGGTGCCATTCGCCACCGAGACACCCTCAAGTGGTATGGTGTCTTTATGACCATTGATTGGAAAAAACTAGATGCTGGCAAGTCTGGGAAAATAGAAGTTTTGAATGTTAAGTCTGATCAAGTAGCCCGTTTCATCCAGCAGAAGGGGATTTATCCAGCTTTTCATATGAATAAAAAATATTGGGTGAGTATCCCCTTAGATGGAACAATTGCTGATGAGGAGTTGTTTGCTCTAGTGGATAGTAGTTGGCAACTCACAAAAAAGGGGAAATAAGATGAATCTGTTGAGGAAATTATCTTGGTTTTTTAATTTAGAGAAGAAGCGATACTTGATCGGGATAGGGGCCTTGATCTTGGTTAGCTTTTTAAATCTCATTCCTCCAAGAATCATGGGCCTTGTGATCGATTTGATCGATAAAAGAAAGCTGACACTGGGGCAGTTAGTTATGGATATTGCCCTTTTGGTCCTCGCAGCTCTAGCCATGTATGGCCTTCGTTTTGTTTGGAGACGCTATATTTTTGGGACGGCCAATAAGTTGGCTCGGATCTTGCGTTACCGTTTGTTTAAGCAATTTACGCTCATGTCTCCGTCTTTTTATCAGAGTTATCGGACAGGGGATCTCATGGCCCATGCCACCAATGATATCAATGCGGTGACTATGTTTGCTGGTGGCGGGGTTATGTCTGCAGTGGATGCTTCTGTGACCGCCTTGGTGACCCTAGTTAGCATGTTTTTCATGATTGATTGGCGCTTAACCCTCTTAGCTATTTTGCCTCTACCGGTTATGGTGGTAGTGACTTCAACTATTGGCCGTAAAAACCACAAAGCCTTCAAAGAGGCCCAAGAAGGATTCTCAGAGCTGAACAACTTTGTCCAGGAATCAGTATCAGGAGTCAAAGTGACCAAATCCTTTGGCTTTCAGGCAGATGAGATTCAGGCTTTTGAAAAAACCAATCAGATGGTCTTTTCAAAAAATATGACTTCAGCCGGTTACAATGCTTTGTTTGATCCGACTACTCTTCTTTTTGTCGGTCTCTCCTATGTTTTGACGCTCTACTTCGGGGGGCTATTTGTTCAGGAAGGAAGCCTGACGGTTGGACAAATCGTAACCTTTATTATCTATCTCAATATGCTCGTCTGGCCCCTCCAAGCCATGGGCTTCCTGTTTAATATTAGTCAGCGAGCTAGTGTCTCCTATGATCGGATTGAGACACTTTTAGCAGAAATACCGGATATTCAAGATTCAAGTCATCCAGTCAGAGAAATCCAAAATGGAGATTTGGAATATGACATTGAAGAATTCGCCTATGAGAAAGAGCCTGTCCTTGAGAAGGTTGCCTTTCATTTAGAAAAAGGGCAAACCCTTGGAATTGTAGGACCAACTGGATCTGGAAAGACTACCTTGTTGCGTCTCTTGCTTAGAGAGCATGACTTGGAGCAGGGAGATATTTTGCTCAATGGAATCTCCATCAAACATTATCGCTTAGAGGATCTTCGAAGCTTGATCGGCTATGTCCCTCAGGATCAGATCCTTTTTGCCATGACCATTCGTGAGAATGTAGCTTTTTCAGATCCACAGATCGAGGAAGAAGAGGTAATGAAGGCTCTGAGAACTTGTGGAGTCTATGAGGATATTCTGGTCATGCCAGACCAGATGGAGACAGTGTTAGGAGAGAGAGGGGTCTCTCTTTCTGGCGGGCAAAAGCAAAGAATTGCCATGAGTCGAGCATTGGTCATGAATCCTGAGATCTTGATTCTGGATGATTCCCTGTCTGCAGTAGATGCTAAAACGGAGCACCAAATCATTGAAAATATGAAGCTAGAACGCAAGGGGAAAACAACGATCATTACAGCCCACCGCCTATCAGCGATCGTTCATGCGGATTTGATTCTAGTAATGGAGAATGGACAGATCAAGGAGCGAGGAAATCACGAGGAATTAATGGCTCAAAAAGGTTGGTACTATGAAACCTACCAAGCCCAACAATTATCAGAAGAAATGGAGGGAAAGCTGAATGAAAACATCTGAAGCTCATGTGATGAAGCGGCTCTTGACTTACATGTGGCGTTATAAATGGCTAACAGCCCTAGCCTTAGCCTTTACCTTTCTAACTAGTCTGTTATTGACGGCGATCCCACTTGCAGCTCGCTGGTATATTGACCACCTAGTGGATCCAACAGAAGCAGGCTCACCAGTTTTGACAGCTTTTCAGTTTTTGATTCTCTACTATGGGTTATTCATTGGGCGCGTGCTGGCAACTTATCTGAGTCAGTTAACCTTTGCGCGTGTATCCAATTCTATCGTAAGAGACATTCGTCTAGATATTTTCCAAAATCTTCAAAGGCTGGGTATGTCCTTTTATGACCAGACAGCAGCAGGTTCGATTGTTTCGCGCGTGACCAATGATACCCAGGCAGTCGCAGACATGTTTTCTACGGTCTTTTCAAGCCTGGTTTCATCCTTTCTACTCTTTCTAGTCACTCTTGTAACCATGTTTAGCTTGGACTGGCATTTGACTATTTGGATCCTGCCTTTTCTTCCCATTATTTGGTTTTCCATTCGTCTCTATCGCAAGTTATCCAATCGCTTGGTCAAGATGACACGACAAAAATTATCAGATATCAATGTGAAATTATCGGAATCCATTGAAGGAATGCGGATCGTACAGGCCTTTCGTCAAGAAAAGCGCTTGACGGATGAATTCGAACAGATAAATGGGGAACATTTAGACTATGCCAACCGATCTGTGGATGTCAATTCCCTCTTTTTGAGGCCAGCTATGACCCTGTTACAGGTTCTGGCTTATGCGGTTATTCTAACCTTTTTCGGCCTAAATTGGCAGTCCTCTGGCTTTACAGCAGGTCTTATCTATGCCTTTATCCAGTATGTTAGCCAGCTTTTCCAGCCCTTGATTGATGTTACGCAGAACTTTGCAACCTTGCAGACCTCAACCATTTCTGCAGGGCGTGTCTTTGAAATGATGGATCGAGATGACTACGAGCCAAAGCAAGCTGGTAGCCTGAAAGAAATCGAGCGGGGAGATATTCGCTTTGACCATGTATCTTTTTCTTATGATGGCAAACGGGATGTCCTAAAAGATATCTCCTTTGAGGTTAAAAACGGACAAACCATCGCTTTTGTTGGTCATACTGGTTCTGGTAAATCCTCTATTATCAATCTCTTCATGCGCTTTTATGAATTTGATCGTGGCCAGATCTTGATTGATGGACAGGATATCAAGAACTACAGCCAGGAAGCCTTGCGCAAGTCCATCGGTTTAGTGTTGCAAGAACCCTTCCTCTATCATGGAACCATTGCTTCTAATATCCGAATGTATCATGAAGAACTGACAGATGAGGAAATCCGACAAGCAGCTGCATTTGTGGATGTAGCAGACTTTATTGAGAGTCTACCCGGTGGCTATGATCATCCGGTAACAGAGCGGGGTTCTACCTTATCGACTGGTCAGCGTCAGCTTCTGGCTTTTGCTCGGACCATTGCTGCCCAGCCTAAGATCCTCATTTTGGATGAGGCCACTGCCAATATCGACCAAGAGACGGAAGAGATGATCCAAAATTCTCTGAAGAAGATGCGCCAAGGGCGGACGACTATTGCCATTGCCCATCGCCTTTCTACCATCCAAGATGCCGATTGCATCTATGTTCTCGATAAAGGAAAAATCATCGAATCGGGCAATCACGATCAACTCATTGCTCTAGGAGGAACGTATAAGAAAATGTATGACCTCCAGGCTGGTATGATGAAATAAGGATAAACAAGGTCTAAATGCAAATTTAACCTTGTTTTTCTTTCTTGAAAGCTGTAAAATAAAGAAAAGAACAGAAAAAGGGAGCATAAACCATGTCAAACGATCTGATCATGATGGGAGTTGTGATTGTCTTATTTGGACTTTATTTCACCCTTCAAGTTGAGCTCAATAAAGTCAGAAATCAATTCACTCACTATCTTCTTAAACCAGGTAGTATTTCTAAGGAACAAAAAGAGAAGTACCTCAAAGAACCAGAGATGGAAGCGATTCGCCTGATTCGCCTCGATTATCGGATCGGCCTTCAAAATGCTAAACTGATCTATGAGCAATTAAAGAAATAAGAAAAACCCTCGTATAGTCTATACGAGGGTTTCTCTTTCAAAAAAAGGCGTAAGCTTTGGTAAAACATTGGTCACATCTGCCGATTTGATCTTGGCGAGTTGATAAGGACAAGAAGTGATGTAGGCTGCTTCAAAGAAATCAAGCGGGAGTCCACTGTGTTTTAAGGCAGCAAGGGATTGAACTTGGCTGAGTCCTAGAAGGATCCCATCGTGGGTCAGGGTCAGATGGGGAAGAAGAGGAGACTGGGCCATCAAGGTCTTTAGACTGGCTTCTACCTCTCTTTTTCTGGCTAGGAGTCGCTTTTTATTGGTCAGATACATACCGTTATCAATGTAGAGACTCAAGGCCTTTTGCATGATGAGATTGCTATCATAGTCCAGAATCGTCTTATAGGTTAAGACCGGCTTTAGAAGGGCTTGGGGAAGGATCATGGAAGTGATGCGAAGAGCAGAAAAGAGATTGGTCGAAAAAGATTTGATATAGATGACACGGTTCTTTTGATCCAAATAATGAAAAGAAGGAGCATTGCTGCCATCAAGATCTCCAAGATAGTCGTCCTCAACAAGGTAAACATCATATTGGTCAGCTAGTTGCAAGATCGCTTCTTTCTGCTTGGTCGAATAGCTATGACCGAGCGGATAGTGAAAACGAGGGATCGTGTAGAAGAATTTGATATGGCCACTTTTGAAAATCTCTTCAAGTTCCTCGAGATCAATTCCCATTAAATTTCGTTGAATGGTACGGTAGGCAAGTTGCTGCGAATCTAAGAGTTGGTTCATCCGATGATAAGTCGGTTGCTCGATCAAGATCTGAGACTTTTTATTGGGAAAGTCAATCTGGCTGAGGATATTGAGCGCCTGCTGGGTACCAGCAGTCAAAACAATCTGATCCGCAGTCGTATAAATACCTTCTTCCTTCAATAAGTCTTGGATCGATTGGCGTACCTCTAGTAATCCTGCTTGGTCCGAAAAGTTATTGAAGAGATAATTCTCCCGTCCAATCAAGGTTTCATTGATACAGGTTCGGAAGTCCTCGAAAGCCTGGTTGCGGTCTTTCTCTAATTTTAGTGGAAGATCCTCATGTCGATCAGGTTCTTGCTCCAAAACATAGTAGCCACTCTGAGGCTTAGCATAGAGGAAGTGCTGGTAAGTCAAGTCCAGCAAGGCCCGTTGCACCGTGTCCTTACTACAAGAAAATTGACTAGCTAACTGGCGAACAGAAGGAATTTTTTGTCCAGTTTCCAGTTCTCCATCTTGAATAGCTTCTTTTAAGAAATCGATAATTTGTTGGTATTTGCTCGTCTTCATTCCGACTGTCCCCATACAGTTTTTTTCTATTGTACAGAAAAAATCAAAAAAAAACCACTCATAAGAGTGGTGAGCATATTACATAAAATATACAATCGCTAAATACTGAAGAGCAGAAGCCGCCAGGATGAAGAGGTGCCAAATCATGTGGAAGTATGGTTTTTTCTTAGCATAAAAGCCAGCTCCAACCGTGTAGCACAGGCCGCCCATGAGCATGAGACCCCAGAAGATCGGATTGGTTTGGCTAACGATTTGGGGAATAATAAAGATGACCAACCAGCCCATGATCAAGTAAAGAGCGAGACTGAACTTTTCATTGACTTTTTTGGCAAAGATCTTGTAGAGAATACCAAAGATGGTAGTGCCCCATTGGATCAAGATAATGCTGTAGCCCATCCAGTTGTTCATCAAGGTAAGGACGACTGGTGTGTAACTACCTGCGATCGCAATGTAGATCATTGAATGGTCGATAATGCGAAGCACATACTTTTGAGGTGAATCGTAAGACATGGCATGGTAGACGGTCGAAGAAAGAAACATCAAAAAGAGACTGATCACAAAGATAGAAGTCCCAAAAGCACTGAGCAGACCGTGTTGCTCAAAGCTATAGACTGCTGAGATCGGAAGCAAGATCAACATGAGGAGGGCGCCAACAGCATGGGTTACGCTATTAGCGATCTCTTCTCCAAAGGATAATTTTTTACTTAGTTTCATGGTGTAATTCATCAGTTTCTTCCTCCGTTTTTACTGGTTGAATATAAGATAGGGTTTCAAGATAAAGTTGAACCGTCTGACAGGCAGAGCGAATGATGGGAGCGATCGGCTCTTTTTGCTCATTGAGATAAGCGACAAAGCTATTATAGAGAAGATCTGAACTCGCCTGGTCCTGCAAGAAATTTAAGGTAGAAGCGATCTCCTGAATAGAAAAGACCGTTTTTAAGGTTGTAATAGCGATTAAGCGAGCCACCTGTCTACGCTGGTATTTCTTCTTATCTGGTTTTTCGACATAGCCATGTTTTACGTAATTGTTGATCATGGCAGCCGTCAAGCCCTTGTCTGAAGAAGAGAGAACAGGTGCACAGGTTTTATTGACATAAAGTAGGACCTGATCGAGATAGAGGTCTAGCTCAGGCAGTTGCTCCCACGTTGGATAGGAAAAAGTGGACACTAAATCTTCACCTTTCTTTAATCTAGTTTTCATAACTAGATAATAACATTAATAAAAACTCCTGTCAAGAAAATTTGAAAATTATGGTACAATAGAACTATGAAACTATTAATTCCATCCGCTAAAGAACTGAACGAACAGGCTCGTATCGTCGAGCCCCAACCCTTGTCAGAGAACACAAAAACCATCCTCCAAGCTTTGAAGGCATTCTCGCTAGAAGAATTAGCGACCTTTTACGGGATCTCAGAAGAAAGAGCCCTAGTAGAAAAGGAAAGAATTGAAGCTCTGTTAGCTGGGAGTGCTAAAACCTATCCTGCTTTGGAACTGTTTGATGGCCTTATGTACCGTAGTATCGAGCGTCAAGACTTATCTGAAAAAGAGCAGGCTTATCTTCAGGAACATTTGTTGATCACGACTGCTTTATACGGTGTGCTACCTGCCTATGAAGGGATTGCGCCCCATCGCTTGGATTTTATGATGAAGCTAAAACCAGCTGGAAAATCTCTAAAGGCATTCTGGAAAGAGGACTATGATCAGGCAGTAGAAGGTGAGGAGCAGATCTTATCCCTTTTGTCTTCTGAGTTTGAACAGGTCTTTTCAAAAGCCATTCGTGAGCGAATGATTCGGATCAAATTTATGGAGAATCGTGGTGGGACACTAAAGATTCACTCAACGATTTCAAAGAAAGCACGTGGGGCTATGGTGACAGCCATGATGAAGGAAGAAATCACCCATCTAGAAGATCTGAAATCACTAGAAGTAGCAGGTTTTTCTTATCGTGAGGATTTATCGCAAGAGAAAGAATGGATCTTTGTGAAAGAATAAATAAAAATATTCCTGAGAAGCGTCAGGAATATTTTTTTGATCTGTTAGATAAAGAGAATGCACGATGAAAACTCCAAAATAGAGGATTTTGGAGTCAGAATCGTCTTGAGCAGTAGGCTTAGGCGATATGTTTGAATTTCTTCAAGAGTTCTGTCAACTCAGCTTGCTCGCCACTATTAAAGACTTGCATCAAGCGTTGAATATTTTTGATATGATCTGGAAGAGCTTCTTCGATCTTTTTACGACCGGCATCTGTAATAGATACAAGATAAGCACGGCGGTCTTCTGGATCGGTTTCGCGTGTAATCCAACCATCGCGGACCATATTGCGAATAACCACAGTCATATTTCCAGAGGTCGCAAGAATGCTATCAATCAGATCTTGAATGCGGAGATCGCCCTTGCTGTACAAGGTCTCAAGAACAGAGAATTGAGTTGGTGTCAACTGGTGCTTTTTAAAGATATGAGCCTCAGACGCACGGATCAATCGTTCTGCCTTGTGGAAGACGATCATGGTTTTTAAATCTACGTTTGCTTCTTTGAATAATCTCTTTAAATTTTCCATATCTATATTTTATCAATAAATAGTGTTTCTGTCGTTTAATTTTATTTTCAAATTAGTTACAAAATTGTGACAAATTTATTGAACTATGAACATAAAATATACAAGGTGTTAATTTTAGTTTGTTTATCAAACAATTTTATACTAAAACATTGTAATAGGTATGAAATATTAGTAACAATTCTTTCTTGAAAATCTATAGAATTCTAGGTGGCTTTGGTGTATAATGGGGGAGTGAAACAGAAAAATAATCTTTTTATAATATGGCAACATATAATAGGAATCTGTATCTTAGTGTTGACGGTCCTTTTTTCTTGGCTATTTCTTGCTGAAAAAACTTCTGATCGCTTGCAGGATCAAATGGCACAAGCAAGAAAAATAGCTCTGTCTCACTCTTCGATTGCGACCATTGAGACGGAGAGTTTCTTTCATGGCAGAGAAGCCTATCTTTCCTTTATTGGCAAGGACCAAGAGGGGCAAGATCTAGCGGTTTTGGTGGCGCAGGCGGATGAAGCAGTCTATACCTACCCTTTGAAAGAAGGAGTTAGCTCCAAAGAGGCAGCTTCCGTCGTCAAAGAGAAGAGTCAGGACGCGATTGATCGTGTCACTTTTGGACGCTTTAAAGGCAAACCGATCTGGGAAGTTAAGGCTGGGAGCTCTTATTATGTGGTGGATTTCAAGACTGGAAAAGTCACCGGTGTTTTTTAAGATTTGAGGAGGAAATATGAAATTATCAAATCGTGTATTGGAAATGGAAGAAAGTGTGACCTTGGCTGCAAATGCGCGTGCCAAAGCTTTGGCAGCAGAAGGTCGTGATATCTTAAGTTTGACCCTGGGTCAACCTGACTTTGCGACTCCAAAAAATATTCAAGAAGCAGCAGTCGCATCGATCGAGGATGGTCGCGCTAGCTTTTATACGGTAGCATCTGGACTTCCAGAATTGAAGGATGCCATTAGCGACTATATGAAAGAGTTTTATGGCTATGCAGTGAATCGAAATGAGGTTGTGGTCGGTACTGGTGCTAAGTTTATCATCTATGCCTTCTTTACTTCTGTCATCAATCCAGGTGATGAAGTCATCATTCCAACCCCTTGCTGGGTTTCTTATGTAGACCAGGTGAAGATGGTAGAAGGCACACCTGTTACTTTCCAAACAACAGAAGAAAATCACTTCAAGGCAACGGTAGAGCAATTGGAAGCAGCACGGACAGACAAGACCAAGGTTGTCTTGCTGAATTCGCCATCCAATCCAACAGGAATGATCTACAGTAAAGAAGAACTCGAAGCAATCGGAAACTGGGCTGTCGAGCATGATATCTTGATTTTGGCAGACGATATCTATGGGCGATTAGTCTACAATGGCAATACCTTTACGCCCATTTCTAGCTTATCAGAAGCGATTCGCAAGCAAACCATCGTGATTAACGGAGTTTCTAAAACCTATGCTATGACTGGTTGGCGGGTTGGTTTTGCTGTAGGAGATTCTGAGATTATCGGAGCTATGGCCAAGGTGATCAGCCAAACAACTTCCAACTTAACAACCGTTTCCCAATATGCCGCAATCGAAGCCCTCAAAGGAGACCAATCTTCTATTGAGATCATGCGTCAAGCTTTTGAGGAACGCTTGAATACTATTTATCCTTTGTTGAATGAAGTACCTGGTTTTGAAGCCATCAAACCTCAAGGAGCCTTCTATCTCTTCCCAAATGTCAAGAAGGCCATGGAGATGAAGGGCTATACGGATGTGACGGAATTTACCACAGCAATTTTAGAAGAAGCAGAGGTTGCTTTAGTAACGGGAGCTGGCTTTGGTGCCCCTGAAAATGTTCGCTTGTCTTATGCGACAGATTTGGATACCCTGAAAGAAGCTGTTCGCCGACTCAAGGCCTTTATGGAAAAATAAAATTACAAGATCCTTAGTAATGAGCTGAGGATCTTTTTCTTTAAAAAAAATCTGGTTTTCACAGGTAGAGCCTAGCACTGAAAGCCTTTTTATGATACAATTAAGAAGATAATGTCTTCGGACAAGTTTAACGAGAAAAGGAAGATGAATGATGACAAAACGGATTACTATCATCGAAGTAAAAGACTATGTTGGTCAAGAAGTGACCATCGGTGCTTGGGTGGCCAACAAATCAGGTAAAGGAAAAATTGCTTTCTTGCAATTGCGTGACGGGACTGCCTTTTTCCAAGGTGTGGCTTTTAAACCAAACTTTATCGAAAAATTCGGCGAAGAAGTGGGGCTTGAAAAATTTGACACCATCAAACGCTTGAGCCAAGAAACCTCAGTGTTTGTGACTGGTATTGTCAAAGAAGACGAGCGTTCTAAATTTGGTTACGAATTGGATATTACAGACATCGAAGTGATCGGTGAATCTCAAGATTACCCAATCACTCCTAAAGAACACGGGACAGACTTCTTGATGGACAACCGCCACTTGTGGTTGCGTTCACGTAAGCAAGTAGCCGTGATGCAAATTCGTAATGCTATCATCTATGCAACTTATGAGTTCTTTGATAAGAATGGCTTCATGAAGTTTGATAGTCCAATTCTTTCAGGAAATGCTGCAGAAGATTCTACAGAACTTTTCGAAACAGACTACTTCGGAACACCAGCCTACTTGAGTCAATCCGGTCAGCTTTATCTGGAAGCTGGTGCTATGGCCCTTGGTCGCGTCTTTGACTTTGGACCAGTATTCCGTGCTGAAAAATCTAAGACTCGCCGTCACTTGACTGAGTTCTGGATGATGGACGCTGAGTACTCTTACTTGACACACGATGAATCACTTGACTTGCAAGAAGCTTATGTCAAAGCTCTTCTACAAGGTGTTTTGGACCGTGCTCCTCAAGCCTTGGAAACATTGGAGCGTGATACGGAGCTCTTGAAACGCTACATTGCAGAGCCATTCAAACGGATCACTTATGATGAAGCGATTGATCTCTTGCAAGAGCATGAAAACGATGAAGATGCGGATTACGAGCATTTGGAACATGGTGATGACTTCGGTTCACCACATGAGACTTGGATTTCAAACCACTTTGGTGTGCCAACATTTGTCATGAACTACCCAGCAGCTATCAAGGCCTTCTACATGAAACCAGTTCCTGGAAATCCAGAGCGCGTGCTTTGTGCAGACTTGCTTGCTCCTGAAGGCTATGGAGAAATCATCGGTGGCTCTATGCGTGAGGAAGACTACGATGCCCTTGTTGCAAAAATGGATGAACTTGGCATGGATCGTACAGAGTATGAATTCTACCTTGACCTTCGTAAATACGGTACAGTTCCACACGGTGGATTTGGTATTGGGATTGAACGGATGGTTACCTTCGCGGTTGGTACTAAACACATCCGTGAAGCTATTCCATTCCCACGTATGTTGCATCGTATCAAACCTTAATAGACGTAAAAACGCCATTAGGCGTTTTTCACTTTTATCTGCTTCAAAAAACTATGAAAGGAATTTCAATGCTGAAAATAGACATCATTGATGGGAAAGAATACGAGGATGGTCAGGGGTCTTTGATCGCAGATCTAGACCATTCCATTCAACAGATGCTCAAGACTTCCTATCCTGAAAGTCAAATGGATGATTTTATCACGTATAAAAATTTGAGCCAATATTGTATGGATTATCTTGGACAGATTATTGAGCGTGCCAATGATAAAAACGAAGCCATTAAACAGCAGGTGACAGGTGTCATGCCTGAAAGCGAGCGTCCCTTTAACGTTGAAGACCGCTTGACAGCCAGCTATACCTTCGGTCAGCGGGTGGCTGATTCTGTTGCGCGCTTTGGTGGTTCATGGACTTTTATCATTAGTTTTATCCTGATGATGGCTATTTGGATGCTGATCAATGTCCTGCATCCTTTTGGCTGGAATTTTGATCCTTATCCTTTCATCTTGCTCAATCTAGCACTTTCTACGATTGCGGCGATTCAAGCTCCTTTGATCATGATGAGTCAAAACAGGGCAGCAGATTATGATCGCCTGCAAGCGCGAAATGACTTTAACGTTAATATGGAGTCGGAACGAGAAATTCGCTTGCTTCATACGAAGATTGATCATATGGTGCAACAAGACCAGACGGATTTACTGGAAATTCAAAAGTTGCAAACCGAATTGTTGGTGTCCTTGTCTAATCAAGTGGCCCAGCTGCGTCAAGAAATGAATCAAGAAAAATGAAGGAGGTGGAGAAAATGTAGGCAAATCTAAGTAAGTCTTTTAGAAACACTTATATAATCTATTGAAAGAGGAAAAACAATGTTTAAAAGAACTTACAAACGCAATATTTCACTCCTAGCAGGTTTGGAATTTACATCTTATTTTGGAATCACCAGTTTTTGGATTCTCTTTTTTATTCAAAATGGTCTTTCTTTGCTTCAGATTGGTTTATTAGAGAGTATCTTTCATGGGACGAGTCTCTTGTGTGAGATCCCATCTGGTATGTTAGCCGATCGCTTTAGCTACAAGACCAATCTCTATTTGGCTCGCTTGTCCAGTATTGGATCTTCTATCTTGATTTTATTTGGTCAGGGGAACTTTTGGATCTATGCGATTGCTATGATGGTCAATGCTTGGTCTTATAATTTTGACTCGGGGACTAGTACAGCTTTCTTATTTGATTCAGCGGTAGAAGCAGGTCAAAAAGACCGTTATCTTCAGATTTCTAGCTTCTTGTCTGGTGTGGCCGAAGTCACCCGAACGTTAGGTACAGTCGTGGCAGGCTTCTTTATTCACGGAGCATTGGCTTGGACCTACTATATTTCCATTGGCCTTTCCTTGCTTTCCATACTCTTGATTTTTCTCATGAAGGAGCCAGAGAGCAAGAGTGATGAACGAAGTCACTTGACCTTAAAGCGGATATTGGAGGTAGTGAAACAAGAATGGCAGGACAAACCAGTCTTGTTTTACTGGATGCTCACCTATCAGTTGGTAGGGACCATCATGTGTATGTTTTATTTTTACTACCAACAGAAAATTAGTGACTTAGCCAGTTGGCAAGTTTCGCTTATCATGTTAATTGGTAGTGGATTCAATCTCCTGGCGGTTTATCTGGCCAGTCAAATCGGGAAAAAATGGAATAGTAATCAAGTCTTTCCGATTCTGGTTGCACTGACTGGGTTGGCCTTGTTTTTGGTAGGTGTAAAGACTCCATTCGCCTATCTGTGTGTCTATCTCTTGACCAATGCTCTTTATGCCGTTTACCAACCCATCTACTACAATGATTTACAAGCATATCTGCCATCCAGTGTGCGAGCAACCATGCTGAGTATCAATTCGATGATGTTTAGTCTATCTATGATTGTCATTTTCCCACTGACTGGTTGGTTCATTGATAGCTGTGGCTTTGTAGCAGTCTTTCTTGTATTAGGCCTTATAACACTATTTTCTTTCCCACTACTAATGATTGGATTGGGGAAAATGGGTAAGACCTTAAGCAAGGTAACAAAGAAGGAATAAGATTTCTGACCTTCATCTGGTCAGTATTCAACTCTCTCTGCTCTGTAGGGGGAGTTTTTTCATCTTAAGAATTTGTGGTAAAATATGTATATCCATTAAAAAAAGAATCGAGTCGTATGAAATCATTATTGAAGTATTTTAAGGGCTATCTATGGGAAACGTTTCTAGGGCCCGTGTTTAAACTTTTAGAAGCTATTTTTGAATTGTGTGTCCCCTTAATCATCGCCCACTTAGTCGATCAGGTCATTCCGAAAAAGGAAACGAGCGCAGTGGTGATGACGGTTGGTGTTTTGTTTTTATTTGCGAGCTTTGGTGTTGTCGTAGCTATTACGGCCCAGTATTTTTCTTCTAAGGCAGCTGTCGGTTTTACCCGCGAGATGACCAAGGATTTGTATGAGAAGATCTTATCACTTCCAAAGGACAAGCGCGATAGGATCGGTACTTCTAGTTTGGTAACTCGTCTCACTTCTGATACCTATCAAATCCAGGTTGGGATCAACCAATTCTTGCGCCTCTTTTTGAGGGCACCGATTATTGTCTTTGGTTCTATCATCATGGCTTTCACCATCAGTCCTAAACTAACCCTTTGGTTCTTGGGGATGGTGGCGATTTTAACCCTGATTATTGTGATCATGTCACGGATTGTCAATCCGCTCTTTGCTAAGATTCGGAAAATCACAGACCGGATGGTTACGGTGACGCGTCAGCAATTTCAAGGGATGCGGGTGATTCGAGCCTTTGGACAGCAAGTGAGTGAATTGGACGAATTTAAAGAAGTCAATCAGGACTACAAGATCTGGCAAATTCGTGCTGGTATCTGGTCTAGTTTGGTGAGTCCCTTGACCTTCCTTGTGGTCAATACGACCTTGGTTTGTGTCATTTGGCAAGGACAATTGAATATCTCTGCTGGTCTTCTAACCCAAGGGATGTTGGTCGCTTTGGTCAATTATTTATTACAAATTTTAACAGAATTGATCAAACTCGCTATGCTGGTCACGTCCTTAAATGTCAGCTATATTTCAGCCAAGCGTGTCCAAGAGATTTTTGATTTGAAGGAAGAAGACCTCTTAGAAGCTTTGCCAGTAGAAACTGCAAGAGAGCAAGAAGCGATCAGCGTAGAGAAAGTTTCTTTCACTTATCCAACGGCTTCAAGCCCAGCTCTAGAAAATATTTCATTTGATCTGGATCATGGACAGATGTTGGGAATTATCGGTGGTACAGGATCAGGGAAATCCACCCTGGTTCAGTTATTGAGTCATTTGTATACCGTGAGTCAGGGGAAATTAGCCCTCTATCATCAAGGTCACTCTCCTAAAACTCTCAAGGAGTGGCGGGAGTGGGTAGCTGTTGTCCCACAGAAGGCAGAGCTCTTTAGAGGAACCATCCGCTCGAATCTCTTACTTGGAATGGAAGAAAATCTATCGGATGAAGATTTGTGGTGGGCCCTAGAAACGGCTCAGGCGGCTGATTTTGTCCGTGAAAAAGAAGGACAACTCGATGAGCAAGTGGAAGCCTTTGGTCGAAATTTCTCAGGTGGGCAACGTCAGCGTTTGACCATTGCGCGTGCCCTTTTGAAGAAGGCTCCTTTCTTGATTTTGGATGATTCAACCTCCGCCTTGGATTATTTGACGGAAGCTCGTCTCTTAAAATCGATTAAAGAAGAATTGAGTGATACAAGTTTGATCTTAGTATCTCAACGAACCAATAGTCTCAAGTCTGCTGATCAGATTTTAGTCTTGAACAAGGGACATCAAGTAGGACTGGGAAATCATGATTTCCTTTTGTCTACCAATGAGATTTATCAAGAAATTCATTATTCACAACACGGGAGGGAGGAAGCATGAGTCAAAAACGTTCTAGTTATGTAAAACGTCTGTTTAGAGATTTTGCTCACCATCCCGGGCTCCTGATTCTAGCTAGTCTCGGAACCATCGCTCAAGTGGCCTTAACAGTCTGGTTACCGATCCTGATTGGACATGCGGTTGACTTGGTCATTAATCCTCAAGGGATGAAAGTCTTATGGCCCGTTTTGATCCAAATGGTTCTGGTCATTGTGGCCAATACCTTGATCCAATGGATCAATCCCTTGTTATACAATCAATTGGTCTATCGTTTTAGCCAAAGCCTAAGAGCAGAAGTGATGGAAAAAGTACACCGATTGCCCTTGTCTTATCTAGATAAACAAGGGAGCGGAGACTTCGTCAGTCGCCTCACGACCGATGTAGAGCAACTCAATAGTGGTCTTCTGATGGTCTTTAACCAGTTCTTTGTTGGCCTCTTAACCATTCTTGTCACTATCGTGACCATGGCGGAATTGGATTTCTTTATGATGGTGGCGGTTCTGGTCTTGACCCCTTTATCCCTGGTGATTGCTCGTTTTATTGCCAAGCGTTCTTATACGCTTTTCCAAAAGCAGACCAAGGCGCGTGGTCTTCAAACTCAGTTGATTGAAGAGTCTTTGACCCAGGAAAGTTTGATCCAGTCCTTTAACGCTCAGGATCAATTCCGTAAGGCTTTTAAGGGGACGAATGAAAGCTATGCCAACTATTCCCAATCCGCTGTCTTTTATTCTTCAACTGTCAACCCTGCCACTCGCTTTGTGAATGCCTTGATTTATGCAGTAGTGGCTGGATTTGGTGCTGTACGCATTATTTCGGGATCTCACTTTACTGTTGGTCAATTGGTGACCTTCCTCAATTATGTCAACCAATACACCAAGCCTTTTAATGATATCTCTTCTGTCTTGTCAGAACTCCAAAGTGCCCTTGCCTGTGCAGAGCGCTTGTATAGCGTCTTGGATCAAGCTGAGGTCGAAGAGACAGGCCATCAGATTCTGGAAAGTCAGGATGTCAAAGGTGCGATTGGTTTTGAGCACGTCACATTTGGCTATGATTTGGGGCGGACTTTGATCAAAGATTTAACCATTCAGGTTCCAGCTGCCAGTAAGGTTGCCATTGTAGGACCTACAGGAGCAGGAAAGTCGACCTTGATTAATCTGCTCATGCGTTTCTACCCTGTTAATTCTGGAGAGATCACGATTGATGGGGTGCCAATTTCGGACTACACCCGTGCTTCTTACCGCCAACAGTTTGGTATGGTTTTGCAAGAAACCTGGCTCAAGGTCGGGACGATTCATGAAAATATCGCCTTTTCTCGTCCAGATGCAACTAGAGAAGAAGTCATAGAAGCAGCCAAAGCAGCCAATGCAGATTTCTTCATTCGGCAGTTGCCACAAGGGTACGATACGTATCTTTCAGATGCTGGAGAGTCTTTGTCTCAAGGTCAACGCCAACTCTTAACGATTGCGCGGGTTTTCCTTTCAGTTCCTAAGATTTTAATCTTGGATGAGGCGACATCCTCCATCGATACTCGGACGGAGGTCTTGATTCAAGATGCCTTTAATCAGCTCATGAAGGGACGGACCAGCTTTATCATTGCTCACCGCTTGTCGACTATTCAAAATGCTGATATGATCCTTGTCATGGTGGATGGCGATATTGTTGAGCATGGCACTCATGAAGAGCTAATGCAAGCGCAAGGTGTTTACTACAAGATGCAGACAGCTCAGCAACAGATTAGTTAAAATGAAAAGCATTTTCAGTTTTGAAAATGCTTAGATTGAAGATAAAGACATATTCAAAACTTTCCTTAGGTGAGTACGGACGTCAGCGAACTTCTACGAAGTTCC
>NZ_JVSR01000020.1:0-24798 GCF_001069785.1 Streptococcus parasanguinis | reverse complement strand
TCAACTGTCTTAGTTGTTGATCCATCATCGAATGTTGCTGGAACATCTTCATTGATTTCAACAGTCTTCTCAACGCCATCAACCGTTACGGTTCCACCCTTGAATTCAGGTTTACCCGTTTGAGTGGCACCTTGAACATCTTTTGTTTCAGCTGATGTTGCTGTTGGGGTTACTGGAACGATTTCTGGTGTGTAAGTTGTATCCACCTTGATACCGTTTGAGCTTTCAGCTTGAACCTTAGCTGGGGTTACTTTACCAGTGTATGATTTGTCTGTTGGTGTGAAGGTTACTTGCCCTGTTGCTGGATCAATAGAGAAAGTACCAATTTCAGTTGTACCATCTTCAGCAAAGGCTGGTGTGCTTGAAACTTCGTTACCATCTTTATCTAGCAATGTGTAGCTATTGTCTTTAATGGTAATAGCTTTATCTTCACCATTTACTTGAACAGTCGTTCCTGCAAAGGTTGGTGTACCAGTTTGAGTTGCACCTTGAACATCTTTAGAAGTTGCAGGGTTTGCAGTTGGAACTGCTGGCACAACAGTTGGTGTGTAGGTCGCATCTGAAGTAATGGTTGCAGTCTTACCATTAGCATTTGTAATAGTAGCAGTTGCCTGAACAGTTACTCCTTTTGCAGTACCAACAAAGTCTTTTTCAGGTGTGAAGGTCACCGCTCCTGTAGTAGGATCGATTGTATAGCTACCTTCACCTGCTACTGTCACTGTTGTTTCATCAGTTGGTTGACCAGTTGCTGGATCTACCAATTTCTTGCTTGTGATTTCAGCAGTCTTATCATTACTCAAATCAAAGGTTGGTGTTTGGGTTTGAGGAACGTTTTGAACATCCGCAGAAACCTTGTCTGTAGGAGTCACTGTGATTGGTGTGACAGTTGGAGTGTACTTAGCTGTTGCAGTCTTAATGTACTCCTCTTGAACCTTACCTTCTTTGTTTCGACCAACTGGCGCTGACAATGAAACATCCACACCTTTGGCTGTACCAGTAAAGCTTGGGTCTGGAGTGAAGGTTACTTCACCCGTTGAAGGATTAATCGTATAAGTTCCTTCCCCTTCAACTGTTACAGATGGCGCATCAGTAGTGAGACCTGTGGCAGGATCCACCAACTTAGCAGGATATTCTGCACTTGGAGTGATTGCAATCTTGTCACCATTTGAGTTAGTCGCAGTTGTGTTAAAGGTCGGAGTTTCTTTTTGAGTCGCACCTTGAACATCAGTTGAAGTTTTGTCAACTCCTTCGATTTCAATTGGAGTGACTGTTGGAACGTATTGACCATCCATGGTATTCAACTGACCATTAATGTTTGCTTCTTGGTCTGGGAATTTTGTTGACCAACCAGTATCATAACCGTTGTTATCTGAACGACGGATAGAAATACCATCAGCTGTTCCAAGGAAGTTATCTTCAGGAATAAATTCAACGTCGACATCTTTACCGTTGGCAGTAATCTTGTACTTACCTTGTCCTGGAACGACATAGTAACCGTCCGCATCAAGAGTTGCACGGTTGCCATCTTTATCAACGATGTATGGTTCTACCGTTTCGTCAATAACGGCACTAGAATTAAGCTCATACTTGTGTTCCCCACGTGCTGTAAAGGTTACAGTTGCAGTTTGCTTCGCCCCTTGAGGACCACTTGTTTCCTTGAATTCCCCTTTTGGTGGGTGCGTAATTTGAGTTCTGAAGTCTTCCACTTCCCCTGAGAAGGCCATACCAGTTGGGCTCTCAATCTCGGTAGCTTTCTTGGCAATACGAACACGAGCACCTAATTCTTTAACGCTAGGGTCGATATAAGTCTTGCTATTTGCAAAGGTCAACTCAACAGTGCCATCTTGTGTGATTGTAGCGAGATTTGAGCGTTCATCCTCATCGAATTTACCATTTTGGTTAAAGTCTACCCAACCATAGATATGTGCTTCTGAAGCTCCATCTGTATGAGCTTGAACTGTCAGCTTGTAATTACCTGGGCGTGTACGGTCCATCTTGATCATCTCATTGGTTGTACCTTTAAGCTCATCTGGAAGCAATTGGTCAATTCCTTCATCGGCCGTAGTTGCCTTATCATCACCGAACCAGTCGAGAGTTGTATTCTCATCCATATCAGGACTCACGTTACCAAGATACGGTTGATTTACTTTAGCTCCAGTAACACCGTCTACAGTTGCAATGGTATGCATAGCTTTTCCGTATGACTCAGGAGCGTCCCCTTCATCAATTGGGAAGAATCCTAGCATTGCTGACTGTTTACCACCTGAAGCGACATAAAGCCCCACTTCAGAGGCACCACGCGTCATCACAATTGGAACTGTTCTATTTCCTTCAGAAATGTTAGGTCCAAAGATACCGGTTCCTAGACCACCCGTAACTTGGTCAGGATTTCCAAAATACTTCCAAGCTACTGGTTTCTTTTCTGGTCCAACTTCAGTAGATCTACGAAGTTGGTTTAAGTTGGTATTATTAAATTTAGGATTAGGTCCAAAAAGATTTTCAGTATCTTGTGGTTCATAAGTTACAGAAGTTTTTGGTCTGGTAAACTTTTTCCATTCTCCAATATGCTGCCAACCTTCTCCATTGGTAGTAAACATAACTAATTCACCTGGGTTAGCAGACTCCCCATCAGCCATAACAATAGCTGGCTTAACTGTCTTGCCACGGAAGGTTGCAGAGATTTCAAACTGAACTCCAATATTTCCACCATTCAAAGCTGAACTTATGGTAGTCTTCTTGGTTTTCGTATCAATATTCTCAAATCTGATTTCAGTCCAATTATTTTGGGCATCAGCGACGATTTTGGCTTCTTCACCATTGTTAAAAGCTTGCTTAGCAGCATTTGAAGTGACTCCACTTACATAACCATTTTTTGCATTTGGATCATAGGTTGCTTTTTCAGCTTCTGTAGCCCCTTGATTTTCCATCCGTTTCTTATAGATTTCAGTCGCTTGGAAAGGTTTCAAGGATTTGACTTTTACAGTAACTACATAACCAGGCATGATTTCCTTGGTATAGGTAGACCCAACTTGAAGAGCCAATTTTTCTTCTAAGTTCTCAGTTGGTTTAACTTCACTTTTAGGAACTAATACTGTAGTAGTTCCTGTCCAGTTAGCTACATCTCCAAAGTCCAACCATGAGATTTGGCTAGCCATAGATTTGGCATCAACATTTGTTGTAAAGCCAGGTTTTTCAACTTTTGGAGTTGAAGTTGCATCTTCAACATCATCCCCAATCAAGCTTTCGTCATTAGGATCACCGATCGCACGGCGAGTACGACGTTTACCACCAGATGTTTCTGCCGTAACAGCAGGAGTTTCAGTTGCTGGAGCTTCGACACCTGCAGCTACTTCTTTTTTCTTATCTGTTGTAGTTGCTTCTGCCGCCTTGTTTGCTGGTGGAGCAACTTCTAAGCTTGGTTTTTCCGAAGTTGTTGATGTTGCAGGAGCAGATGATGTTGCAGATGCAGCTGTGCTTGTACTTGAAGCGGCACTTGTAGACGCTGCGGCAGTTGATGTAGCTGGTGCAGTGATTGCTGCGTTTGCATCATAAGTCGATGTCGTTGCAGCTGTTGATGTTGCTGAAGTTGCAGTAGCTGTTGACGCTTCAGGCGCCTCTGATGCTGCCGTAACAGTTGCTACACTTTCACTCGTCGTATCTGTATTTTCTTCTGCGGCTGCACTTGCTGCTGTACCAACCATAACAAGTGTTCCCAAAAGTACTGAGCAAACGCCCACATTCAGTTTACGAATTGAGAATCTGCTAATACGATCATTAAATAAGTCTTTCCCCATCTAATGGACCTCCATTTTTTTCTATAGTTTAACTTTCTTTTTTTATTGAATAGTTTTTTCCAAACCTTATCTATTTTAACAAAAACCGAACGATTTTCAAAACATTTTGACTCAAAAATGAGTAAAAATTTATAGCTTTATTCGTTTTAAATTCAAAACTATTTTCCTATTAAATAAAGGGCTTGAAAAACCTTTATTTTATCACTAAATCGCAAGATCGAACTTTAATTGTGGCTTCACTGGATCGTAATCGACCAGTTCAAAATCTTCTGGTTTGATGTCAAAGAAATTGGTTCCATCTGGCACATTCAAGACCAGGTGCGGTTGACAATCAGAAGGCTCGCGACGGAGCAATTCTTCTGCCTGTTCAAATTGATTATCATAAATATGAAGATTATTAATAAAGTAAAAGAATTTTCCGACCTTCCAGCCAAAGTGTTTGGCAATCATCATCTGTAGCGCTACATACTGCATGGCGTTGATATGGTGGGCCACCAACATATCATTCGAACGTTGGGTTAAGGTCGCATCTAGATAGATTTCTCCTTCCACGCGCCTCACGTCAAACATGGTTTGGAAAGCACATGGCAGAAGACCTTCTGTCTCTTCAAATGCATCATAATCCCAAAGCGAGATAATATTGCGGCGATTCCAGGGATTGGCTTCTAATTGTTTGAGGATTTTATTGGTAATGTCATGCTTTTTGACCACCGCACCATAGCGCTGACCGATAGTCCGACTATCCCCTACTTCCCAGTCATTCCAATAATGGACATTGTACTTTTTTTCTAAGACATCTAAACGATTGGACTGGTCTTGGTAAATCCAGAGCATCTCTTTGATAGCTGATTTAATAGCGATAGGACGAAGGGTCGTAATGGGAAACTCGCCTTTTGCAAGATCAAACTCCATAAAGGCACCCGTGATGTATTTCGAGTTGGCAGTTCTACCATCCTTGTATTTAGGTCGGGCCTGTTCCGACCAAACACCTTCTTCCATGATTTTCCGAATATACTCTTTAAAAATCGTATCTGCTTTTGTCATATCTCCTCCTTTAATCTACTATTGCCTTCATTATATCACAGGATAAAGAAAAAAGGAGAGGCAAATCTCCTTTTAATCTTATTGTAATACTAGAGATGCGGCACCAATGACACCGGCGTCATTTCCCAATGTAGCAAGCGCCAATTGAGTAGATTCACGTACTTGTGGGAATGAGTTTTCTTCAAAGACCTTGCGCACGCCATCCAAGAGGAAGTCTCCAGCAGCAGATACCCCTCCACCGATAACGATCTTAGATGGGTTCAAGGTTGAACCAATATTTGCTGCAGCAAGCCCAAGGTAACGTGAGAAGTTCTTATAAACGATCAAAGCAAGAGCGTCACCCTCTTTTGCTAGATCAAAGACAGTCTTAGCTGTTACTTCTTCACCATTGTCGATCAAGACTTTCAATTGAGAGTCCCCTTCGTACTCGTCTGCGTAACGACGAGTCAAGTTAACGATCCCTGTTGCAGATGCAACTGTTTCAAGACAGCCTTTTTTACCACAAGTACATTGGATTGGATCATCAAAGTCAACCGTGATGTGACCAAGCTCCCCAGCAGCTCCACGGACACCATGCAAGAGACGGCCTTCAGCGACGATACCACCGCCAACACCTGTACCAAGGGTCATGAAGACAACATCTGGTTGGTTTTCACCAGCCCCTTTCCAACGTTCACCCAAAGCAGCAACGTTGGCATCGTTATCAATGAAGAATGGAATATGAAGGGCACTTTCGATCTTTTCTTTAACTGGTTGAAGCGTCTTCCAGTTCAAGTTGTAGGCCCCGATAACGGTTCCCTTCTCACGGTCAACAACACCAGGCGATCCCATTCCGATTCCTTGGAATTCAGAAGCATCAAGTTCAAGCATCTTCAAACGATGCGCGATTGATTCGATCATATCGTCGACGATATGGCTACCTTCATCCAAGATATTAGTTTTAATAGACCATTTTTCTTGAACTTCCCCATCTAAAGTGAGGATAGCAAACTTGATGGAAGTTCCTCCAAGGTCAATCCCAATAATTTTTTTAGACATCTGTAACTCCTTTCAAACTTGTAAACACTTACAGATCTATTATATCAGACTTTTTATCAAACGCAAAGGTTTGCACGTAACTTTTCTTAACTTTTTAGCAAGAGGCTGAAGGATTGAAATCCTAGAAGCAGGAAAATCAAACCAATAATATTCAGGAGAATGACACTGATTGATAATGGACTGACAATTAAGAACAAGCCGATAAAGAGCTGCACCAAGGCAAAGAAAATATAGCGCTTGGAAAGCTCTTCAATCTTCTTGGAATAGAAGTTGGCTTTTCGGAAATTTAAAACGGAGCGATAGATCAGCCAAATCCCTAAGGTGACTGGGAAGACAATCGGTAAGGTCTTGTAGCCATATAGTAGCAAGTAAACCGCGAACACCAAGGCAACCATACTGTGAAAGAGCTGTTGCTGCTTGATAATACCTGACTGACGCAATCGGTAATAGCGTGAAAAACGTGAAAATGAAATTAAAAAGAAGCCACAGGAGATCAACCAGCTAAAAGAGCCGATGTGCTCAATTGGATTGATAAACAAGACAATACCAATAATGGTAAACATAGTAGCTGAAATTCCAAGGGATATCCGATTCAATTGATTCATAGGGCCTCCTTATTCATCCAATTCACTTAGGTAATCATAACGATCATACTTTTCAAGTAGTCGCTCGTTTTCCTGATCCAGTTCTTTTTGAAGGGCTGACAACTTGCCAAAGTCAGAGCCGTTTTCATTCATCTCCACTTCAATCTCTGCAATTCGATTTTCAATCGCTTCGATATCTGCCTCAATACTTGCCCACTCTTGCTTCTCCATGTAGCTCATGCGCTTCTTCTCTTCTTTTGGCTTGACAGGCTTCTCTTTTTCAATCTTTTGACTAGCCGTTACCTGGGCTGCTTCAAAGGCTTTTTCATCTAAATAATCCGTATAATTGCCAAAGAACTCACGAATGCCCCCATTTTCAAAAGCCAGGATCTTGCTAGCGACCTTGTCTAGGAAATAACGGTCGTGACTGACGATAATGACTGGTCCACCAAAGTTTTGAAGGAAGTTTTCCAAAACCGTCAGGGTAGCGATATCCAAGTCATTGGTTGGCTCATCGAGGAGAAGCACATTGGGTTTTTCAATCAAGAGTTTCAAGAGAAAGAGGCGCTTCTTCTCCCCACCGGAGAGTTTTTCGATCAAGGTTCCATGCATAGAGCGTGGGAAGAGAAATTGCTCCAAGAGATCTGCAATTGATGTCGTCCCAACGGTCGTCTTCACTTCCTCAGCAACTTCCTGGAGGAAATTAATCACGCGCTTGCTCTCATCCAAACCATCGATTTGTTGTGAGAAATAAGCCACCCGCACGGTTTCCCCGATAATGACTTGCCCTGACTGAGGCTGTAGTCGTTCGGCAATCAGATTAAGCAAGGTCGATTTGCCGACGCCATTATCCCCGACGATCCCGATGCGGTCCTTATTTTGCACCAAGAGGTTAAAGTCCTGTAAAATCGGCTTGTTTTCAAAAGCAAAACTCACATCTTTAAACTCGATGACTTTCTTTCCGATTCGGCTGGTCTCAAAGTTCATCTCCAAATCCGTCTGGTTGCTTTGACCAGACAAGTCTTGCTTGAGATCATGGAATCGATTGATCCGTGCTTGTTGCTTGGTCGCACGCGCCTGAGGTTGACGCCGCATCCAGGTCAACTCTTGCTTATAGAGTTGCTGCTTCTTATGAAGAAGGGCTGCATCACGCTCGTCTTGCTCAGCCTTTAAGCGGACATAATCCTGGTAGTTGCCCTGATACTCGATCAAGCTAGCTCGATCCAACTCAAAGATCCGCGTCGAGATATTATCCAAGAAATAGCGATCGTGGGTAATGAAGAGCACGGTTTTCTTAGAGTTCTTCAAGAAATTGGTCAACCATTCGATAGTATCAATGTCCAGGTGGTTGGTCGGCTCATCTAGTAAGAGCAGGTCGTGTTGAGACAGCAAAACTTGGGCCAGTTGCACCCGACGACGCAAGCCCCCAGATAGATCTCCAACTTTGGCATTCAAGTCTTCAATCCCAAGCTTAGAAAGGACTGTCTTGACCTGACTCTCGATTTCCCAAGCATTAAGCGAATCCATCTCCGCCATGACCTTTTCAAGACGTGCTTGGTTCTCTTCTCGGTAATCCGCCATCAAGTATTCATAATCGCGAATCAGCTGCATTTCACGCAAATCACTAGATAGCACCGTATCCAGAACCGTCTTTTGATCATCAAAATCAGGTTCCTGCGTCAAGTAGCCAATTGTATAATCACTCTTGGCAGAAAAAGGACTCACATCTCCATCAAAGCCAGAGCGACCTGACAACACATCTAACAGCGTGGTTTTTCCAGTCCCATTGACCCCGATCAATCCGATCCGATCCAAGTCGTGAATGATAAAGGAAATCTCACGAAAGACGGTCTTATCTCCGACAGATTTGGTTAATTTATCGACAATAAAATCGCTCATTTTTCCTCCTCTTTTGCTTGTTGGATATAGGCGATGATGGCTTCTTTCTCATTGGCCAGTTCCCCATCGACAATGGCATATTCAATTTTTGTCAAAATCTCTCCTAAAGCTGGACCAGGTTGAAAGCCGTAGTGCTTGATCAGCATACCGCCATTGACCACCACTTCATGCTTATCATGAATGGTCAAGCTATCATAGACGCGCTCGATGGCCATATAATCCACACTCAAGGCATACGCTTCACGGAGCTCTTCAGCTAGTAGCAACAAAGGCTTCTCATACTTGTAGCAGGCACGCTTGTCTAGACTTCCTTTTCCTCGGAGCTTTAGAATCTCCACGATCTGCTCCACCGTCTTGGCAAACTCTCTAGACGTCTTCCATTTCTTAAAGAATTTTGGAATATCTTGAATCTCTAGTGCTAAGACCAAAGCAGCCCAGGCTTGCTCAGAAGTTGAAAAGGTATATTCCAACTCTATGTCAAACAAACGCTCGATCGCTTCTTTACGATCCTTCATCTCTGGCAGATAGTGATAGGCTCCACTGGCTAGCATGGCCTCCAAGCCTTGTCTCCAGTATGGGGAAAGCAAGAGTTTATCAAACTCGATGAAGGTACGCTCTACTGAAATCTTCTCTAGTAAGGGAGCACACTCCTTCATAGCATCAAAGGTTGCCTCTTCTAATTCAAAGCCGAGACTGGCTTGAAAACGAAAGCCTCGCATGATCCGGAGTGCATCTTCGTTAAACCGTTCATGAGGAAGCCCAACTGCCCGAAGGACTTTGTTTTCTAAATCTTCTAGTCCATGAAAGAGATCAACAATTTCTCCCTTTTCATTTAAGGCAAAGGCATTAACCGTAAAATCACGCCGCTTGAGGTCTTCTTCTAGCGAGCGCACAAAAGACACAGAGCTCGGACGGCGATAATCTACATAGACATCCTCCGTCCGGAAGGTCGTAATTTCATATTCTTGCCCATTTTCAAGGACCAAGACGGTCCCATGTTCGATACCGATATCTACTGTGCGATCAAAAATCGCCTTGGTCTCTTCTGGGTATGAGGAGGACGCGATATCGACATCGTGAATTGGACGATCCAAGAGGGCATCACGGACAGATCCCCCTACAAAATAGGCCTCAAAACCAGCTGCTTTAATCTTCTCTAATATTGGTAAAGCCTCCTGAAACTCAGAAGGCATCTTTTCTAATCTCATAGTAAGTGTTCCAAACCATAGACAAGCTCATGACGCTTGACAACTTCTTTAATCCCTAGATTTACTCCTGTCATGAAGGAAACACGATCATAGGAATCATGTCGGAGAGTCAAGCCTTCGCCTTGGCTACCAAAAATCACCTCTTGATGAGCCACTAGGCCAGGCAATCGAACCGAATGGATGCGCATCCCTTCAAACTCTGCCCCTCTTGCTCCAGGCATCAACTCTTCTTCATCTGCTGCACCTTGCTGGATCTTATCGCGCTTCTCAGAGATCAACTCAGCGGTCTTAATCGCTGTTCCACTCGGTGCATCTTTTTTCTTATCGTGGTGCAATTCGATAATTTCTACATTCGGGAAATACTTGGCTGCTTGCGCTGCAAATTGCATCAAGAGCACAGCTCCGATAGCAAAATTAGGAGCAATCAAACCACCCAAGTCCTTTTGACGTGAAAGGTCTGTCAATTCTTGGATCTGCTCAGGAGTGAATCCAGTCGTTCCCACAACAGGCGCAAAGCCATTTTCAATTGCAAAGCGAGTATTCTCGTAAGCGACCTTGGGCATGGTAAAGTCGACCCAAACATCTGCCTCTAGACCCACAACATCTTCTTTGTGGTTAAAGACAGGGACTCCTGCAACCTCTGTCTCATCAGTAAACGGATCGATCAAGCCAGCTAATTCTAACTCAGGATCTTCAGAAACCATCTTGTAGGCTGCTTGTCCCATTCTTCCCTTGAAACCTGCGATAATGACTTTAATTGACATAGAATTCTCCTTAAACGATAGGGATATACCCAACTGCTAAGCTATGGTCACCTAAGTGCGTCCCAATCACCCCTCCAAAGGTAGCAAAAGGAATATCACCTTTCACTCCTTCTTCAATGAGCAGTTGACGAAGCGCTTCGGCTTTTTCAGGTACATTGGCATGGATGATAAAGACTTGGTAATGCCCTCCGGTGAGTCCTTCATCAACGATTTCCACCAAACGTTTTATGGCTTTCTTTTCCGTACGGACTTTTTCAAAAACTTCGATGACACCTTGGTCATTAAAGTGAAGGATCGGCTTGATACTCAAGAGATTGCCAATGATGGCAGCGCCATTTGACAGGCGTCCCCCGTTGACCAAGTGATTCAAATCATCGACCATAATATAGGCAGTGGTCCCATCAATCTGGTGTTGGACATTGGCCACAATCTCATCAAACAAACGACCTTCACCAGCCCATTTCAAGCAATCTTCTACCATCATTCCTAATGGAGCGCTAGTGATTTTTGAGTCAGGAAATTCGACGGTCAAGCCTTCAAATTCGTCCTTCAAATATTGGATATTTTGGTAGAATCCAGAGATGCCTGATGACAAGAAGAGACCAAAAGCATGCGTATAACCTTTAGCTGTCAAGCCAGATAAGAGTTCTTCTAACGCTGCCACACTCGGTTGGCTAGTCTTTGGTAATTCCTTAGACGCAGCCATCTTTTGGTAGAACTCGTCGTGTGTCAGATTCTTCCCTTCCACATAGGATTCTCCATCGATATAGATCGGAATGTCTAAAATAAATAAGTCGTCGTGATGGAGAAGGTGCTGCGGTAAATAGGCAGACGAATCCGTAATCACTGCTAATTTCATTGATTAAAACTCCAAATTAATACCCGGTAAATCAAGGGCAATTTCTGTAACTTCATAAGTCAAACGGTTGAGCATATTCAAGCAAGGGCGAGCCAATTCTTCCACTTCGTCTTTGCTGAATTCACTTGGTTCATTGACATAACGACCAAACAAGTGGTTGATTTGAGTGATGGTTCCGCTGATCACAAAACCATCAAAAACAATCATGTAGCTCAAGATGACAATCAAAGAAGTCGTGTTTTGTTCTTGATCACGATTGATTAATTGAAAGTTTACATCTACTTTTGTTTCAGGGATGCCATTTTCTTTTTCCCACTCAAAATTACGAGCATCATAGTGGTATTGGCTGACAAATTCTTTTTCACGTTGAATATCCATTTTTATTCTCCTAAAAATATGCGATAGGCTTATTATATCATAATTCAGCTCAAGATACCAACGCCGACTGAGGTAATTTTTTCGCTAGTACAAGAAGAAAAGGCCAGGGAAGTTTGGCCAGTCTTTAACTTGTTTTTCTCAATTCTTCTATAACTCTTTTGTAAGGATCGAAAAAACAAGATAAAGACTTTTGAATGACGATTAGTCATAATAATACCAACCGCCATCCCTATAAATTCTTATGGGTTGCATCTCATAAATTCCAAATTCTTTTGGTGTGCTGGTAGCATTATCTAAAGAAAAGCCAACCATGAATTTCGTTTGTTCATTCTGATTCACCTTTCCTCTAAGAGTTAACATATAGCCACCACCTTGAGGTGTTCCATTGCCTACTTGTCCAACTTCCATACTATCCCAATCAAACTGGACACTATCAACTTTCGGGCTCAACGATTTTACAAAATCAGCCATATCTTTTTCCTGTTCCTTTAAATAAGCCAGTTGCTTCTCTTTCGCACTGAGTTGCTTACTTGCTTGGGCGTCATTTGTAAATATATTTTTCTTTTGATTCGTAAGGATCACACCCCCTGCTATTACAGAGGTAATAGCTAAAAGAATGATCAGTTTCCCTTTTTTCATGATCCGTCCTCCTAGAAAAGGAAAAGTTGTTCCAATTATAACGAAATCTGATTTGATTGGCAATTTTCTTTACTAGTTTGTGAGGTTGAAAAAAAGAAAGACCGGAGACCCGACCTTTCTCTGAACAAAGAATACCTAATGGCGCTCGACCAAAACCTGACGTTGCTTGTTTAGCTCATCGTCCTTTTGTACATCATAATATCTGTCAAACTCATCCTTGGTATTCACTTGATGGACCAGACCATCAGAACTCAATTCTGCTGGAATCGTAATTCCTTCATAGAGATTCGTATTATCAGGAACGAAAAGTTGGTACAAGTCGATAAACTGTTGAACATTGCCGTAAACTCTATCATTTTCAAGTTTTGAGTCTAAAAGGATGTAAAATTGAGAATCTTTTTCTGACAATAATTGATATACTTTGGGAGAATATTTTTCTAAAACGCTTCCTTTTAGATACTTTTTATTGAACATTATTTGATTTTGATGGTTCCAATCATAATACGAAATCGTATTTAATTTACTATTCATATCTGACAGTCGTTCTCTCAATTCACCTAGAGCTACACTAGGTATCTCAGTATTCTGATCTTCTTTATGATCTTCCCATTCTATTGTTTTAGTTTCCAAATTCATCCAAACTTGTTTTCGATAAGAAAGATCATGGCCAGATTCATATGTAGAAATAGGTAAGTAAAATTTACCATTCATTTCAGCAATATTTCCTATGGCTGTTGGGACATAGTTAGCATTGTATTTCGCAAACAGTTTATAGAGATCTACCTCTGATTCTTCTAATTTCTTATTTGCTATTTTATAAATTGATAATGTGTAGTAATTTTCTGAGTTATTTTTTGATGACATTATTTTAGGCTTATAGGAATCAAGCTTCATATTCTCTCTAACAATGTAATTTTCATTGGATGCTCCATGTATATTATTTAAATAGTTCCTGCTGGTTTTTGAACCATACTTTAATACTAAGTCATCTTCCTTTTTTGTTTGGCTCTTCCAATGAACTGCGACACCTCGACCGTCCTCTAAAAATTCATAGGAATCAATTTTCCATTTCCCAGTATATAAAAATAACTTTTCATATTTATCACGCTCCTGCTTGGCTTTTTCTATTTTTTGCTGATGTTGATAGGCAAAAAGTCCAAAAACAGCGACTGCAATTGCTAGAACTAACGAAGTAGCAATAATTATTTTCTTTTTCATTTATCTTTTTTCCATCTCTATTATAAATCTAATAAATTGCTAAAAATTTTTAGAAGGCTACTCGTCAAAAAGTTTTCCTTCTACACGAAGTGGACTACCGCTACCAAAACCTTCGATTAAATCTTTCTCGCCATTTTTACCGTCTTTTAAATAGACCAAAACACTCCAACTTGAATTTTGGATATGATTAAAGCCTCCAAAAACTCGAAGAACTTGACCGCCGCTCTGAGGAGTACCATTTCCTACTTCTTCCCATTGTGTTTCATCCCAAGCAATCTGGACAGATTCAACTTTAGGACTTAACGATTTTACAAAATCTTCAATTTCTTTTGCATGCTTTTTTACATCTTCTAACTGTTGTTCCTTGGGACTGGCTTGCTTTACTTGATGACTATTAATTGAAAACAAGTTTGGATATTGAGAACCGATAATGGCCACTCCTGATAACGCAATTGCTGTAAATCCCAATATGAGAACTTTCTTCTTTTTTCTCATTGATCCTCCAAGAAAAATGCTTTCTACTATCATATCGAAATCTATAGAGATAAGCAACTTCATCACTAGTTGGTGTTTTTAGCAATAAAAAAGTGAGTGGGAAAGAACTCCGTAAAATAAAAAAGTTGAAAAGGTTCCCCAAACCTTTTCAATCTTCCCACCCCCGCACAGTTGATTAGGTCATCTTTGGAGCTTATAAAGTGAACAAAGATGCCAATCAACCACTGCGTCATATATTTATTTTTATAAGACTTCAAAGGCTGGACGATTTTTGCCCAGCCTCTTTTAGTCATGTTTAGTTTTTAGGTTTGCGAAGCAATCCGAATAAGATACCACTTACGACTGCACCGATCAATACGAACAAGATGTAAAGAAGTGGATTTGATGTAAGGGCGATAACGAAGATACCTCCGTGAGGAGCCATGAGTTTCAAGCCTGCAAAACCAACAAGGACACCTGTCAATGCTGAACCTGCAATGAAGCTAGGGATGGCACGAGCTGGGTCAGCTGCACCGAATGGAATGGCACCTTCTGTGATGAAGGAAAGACCCATGATAATGTTTGTCAAACCAGAATCGCGTTCTTCTTGTGTGAATTTATCTTTGAACAAAACTGTTGCCACGAATACTGCCAATGGAGGAACCATACCAGCTGCCATAACTGCCGCCATAACAGTAGAACCACCACCAGAAAGAGCTGAAGCTGTCAAAGTACCTGTACCAAATACATAAGCAGCTTTATTAACTGGTCCACCCATATCGACAGCCATCATACCACCGACAAGAAGACCAAGAAGAACTGCTGAACTTCCTCCAAGATTTGTAAGGAAAGTATTCATTCCAGTGTTAATAGCTGACATTGGAATGTTCAATACAAACATAATTGCTGCGGTAAATCCAACACCAAGCAATGGCAAGAGTAAGATTGAACGGATACCGTCGAGTGTACGTGGAAGACCTGCAAGAACTTTACGAAGAACAAGAATCACTCCACCTGCAAGGAAACCACCAACCAAGGCTCCAAGGAAACCGGAACTTTGTGCGGCAGGAATAGTTGCTTTAGTAGCTCCGTATGCAACATTTCCGAGGGCAGCACCGCTGTCAGCAATAGCACCTGCTACAAAACCAGCAACCAAACCTGGTTTTTCTGCAATAGAGAATCCAATAAATCCTGCAAGAATTGGTAACATGAAACCAAAGGCAGCTTTACCAGCAGTCATGAAGTAAGCAGCAGGCTGGTTATAAGAACCAAGTTGTTTCAAAGACTCAAGGTCAGTTGGCACACCAAGGATTTGGTCAATCAAGAAGGCAAGGGCGATCAAGATACCACCACCGATAACGAATGGAAGCATTTGAGAAACCCCACTCATCAAGTGTTTGTAGAAGGCTCCACCCAAGCTTAATTTTTCTTGGCTTGCGCTAGCTTGTGCAGCATTTTCAGCGTGGAAGACTTCTGCTTTGCCATCCAAGATGGTTTGGATCAATTCTTCTGTCTGACGGATACCGGCTGCGACTGGTTTAGAGATCAATTTTTTGCCATCGAAACGAGCGGTTTCAACTGCTTTATCTGCTGCAATGATGACCCCTTCAGCTTTGGCGATTTCTTCAGCAGTCAAGCGATTGCCGACACCAGATGCCCCGTTGGTTTCAACGCGGACTGTGACACCCATTTCTTCCCCTTTTTTGATGAGGGCTTCTTCTGCCATATAAGTGTGGGCGATCCCTGTTGTACATGCTGTAACGGCAACGATGAGAGGTTTGTCAGATGAAGCTGCTTCTTTGACCGTTTCTGCTTTTTTCGCTTCTTCAGCGGCAGCTTCTTGCTCTTCTGCATCAAAGGCTGCAATGACTTGATCAGGAGTGCTTGCTTGGCGAAGTTTGTCCGCAAATCCTGGTTTCATCAAGTACTTAGACAATTCAGCAAGGGCTGCCAAGTGAGTATCGTTTGCTCCTTCTGGAGCTGCAATCATGAAGAACAAGTCTGTTGGTTGACCATCAAGAGATGCGTAATCCACACCCTTGTTTGATTTTGCAAACAAGACCGTTGCTTCTTTGACTGCTTCATTTTTGCTGTGTGGCATGGCAATTCCGTCACCCAAACCAGTTGAAGTTTGTGCTTCACGGTTCATAATCCCAGCTTTGAAAGTTTCAAAATCTGTCACCACACCATTGTCAACGAGCGATTGGATCATCTCATTGATCACGCCTTCTTTATCTGTTGCTTGAAGGTCAAACAACATCACGTTTTTATTTAAAACGTCTTGAATTTTCATAGTTTTTCTACCTCTACTTTTTCATAAGTTTCTTTAATATAGTCCGCTGTCGCCAAATCATCTGAGAAGGTGGTCGCTGTGCCACAAGCCACTCCCCATTTGAAGGCTTCGATGACGTCTCCTGTCGTTGCGAGCTTCCCAGTGAAGCCAGCCACCATGGAATCTCCAGCCCCGACAGAGTTCTTCACTTGACCCTTGATTGGTTTTGCGAAGTAAGTGCCGCTTGGACTGACAAGGAGAGCACCATCACCCGCCATGGAAATAATGACGTTTTGTGCACCTTTGGCCAAGATTTCTTTAGCGTAGCGTTCAATTTCTGGCAATTCCGTCAAGGTAACGCCAAAAATATCTCCCAACTCATGGTTGTTTGGTTTGACCAATTGCGGATTAAACTCCAAGGAATCAATCAAAGTTTGCCCTTCAAAGTCGCAAACGACTTGTGCACCTGTCGCACGAGTTGCTGCGATCAATTGTTTGTAAACGGCATTCCCAAGTGAAGATGGGGCAGATCCTGCAAAGACTACCACATCATCTGCTGTTAAGCTCGATAAGATGTTGAGCAATTCTTGCAACTGAGCTTCCGTCACTTCTGGGCCATTCCCATTGATCTCTGTTTCCTCATCAGCTTTGATCTTGACATTGATCCGTGTATCTTGGTCCACTGTCACAAAGTTGGTTGAAATAGCTTCACTGGTCAGTACGTCTTCAATGAAGCGTCCTGTGAAACCACCGATAAATCCAGTTGCTGTGTTCTCGATATCGAGACGTTTCAAGACACGACTGACATTGATTCCCTTACCACCGGCAAATTTATCTTCTGAAGCCATCCGATTGACTGCACCGGTCTCTACATGATCGAGACGGACAATATAGTCAATTGCTGGATTCAGTGTTACTGTATAAATCAAACCTCTATAACCTCCGTTTTTTCTTTTAAAACCTTTAATCGTTGCGGTTCACATTGATTGGTGATAATCATGGCTCGCTTGATAGGAGCCACTTTGACAAAGGATGTCACCCCAATTTTCGAATCATCCGCTAGGATATAGGTTTTTTTCGCATTTTCGATAATCGCACGCTTGACAGATCCTTCTTCCAGGTCTGGAGTGCTGTAAAATTCATCATCGATTCCATTCATTCCAAGAAAGGCCTTGTCAAAATTCAACTGACCGATCTGATTGAGCGCAATCCCTCCGATACTAGCATCTGTAGAAGATTTTACCTTCCCACCGATGATGACCGTTGGAACATTTCGCTCGACCAACTTGGTCGCATGGTGAATCGAGTTGGTCACCACGGTTACCGTTGGATTGACAATTTCTTGTACCAAAAGTTCATTAGTCGTCCCAGCATCGATAAAGATCACGTCATGATCTTTGATCAATTCCGCCGCTTTTATCGCGATTTTTGACTTAACTTGAATGTTTTTGATAGATTTTTCTTTATTGCTTTCTTCCTCTTGAAGAAAATGCAGGCTTTCCGCACCACCGTGAACCCGGCGAAGTTTACTTTCAGCTTCTAATTCATCCAAGTCACGTCGAACCGTTGATTCAGACGTCCCTAGCTCTTGTACAAGGGTTTCTAAGGAAACAAATTTTTCCTTCAGTACCTTCTCGAGGATGAATTGTTTTCGTTCAGACTTAAGCATTTCTCCTCCTTTTGCAATCGATTACAAAAACCATTATACTCTTTCTTCAAAAAATGTCAACAATTTTTTATCATTTTCTGTCACTTTCTTTCAAAAGTTTCAAAAGTGTACAAAAAAAGAGCAGGAAAGAACTCATTTTGTTAAAAGAGTTCTTTTCCCACCCTCATATATCTTCTTTGAAGATTTTAAGCAATAAAGTGTCTAAGTATCTATTCTATCTTCGGTATGTCTTAATCATTTTTTGAAGATTGTTTCTTTTTCTTGAAACCAAACAATCCAGCAAGTAACCCAACGGCAACACCTGTTGTTGCTACTGCATATTTGGAAGAATCTGTACTTGCCACAGCTTGGCTATTTTCTTTTTTGGGGTTGATTTCTTCTACTTTAGCTTCTTGTTTTGGAGCTGGAGTAGCTGTTGGTGCTTGCACTTTCGGACTATTGGTAGTTGTTGGAAGAACTGTTGGTCTATCCGTGAAAGTTGTTGGATTGCTTGAGCGGATATCCATTGGCATATCTGCTGCTTCTAAAATAGCTGGATCCATTCGTGACGCTAGATCTTCATATTGGGAATTCAACAATTCCACGACACTTTGATAAGATTGAAGAGTTGTGAATTCTGCTTCCAATTTTTCTTTTTTATTTTCCAAATTAGCCACCGCAGCAGATAAAACTGATTGGGCTTTGACCAATAATTCTGGAGCGTTTTTAAAGTCAGAAAGACGTTTTTCAGCAGCAACCAGACGTTCTTGCGCCGCCTTCAAGCCTTCATGCGCTTCTTGAACGACTTGGGCTTTTTCTGCTTCTTCCGCTTTTAAACGATCTAATTTCTCACGCGCAGCTGCCAACAAATCTTTCGCTTTTTGAAGGGCTGCTTCTTTTGGTTGGATAGCTGCTTCAATCCGACCTCGAGATACATCAAGAGTCGCCTTCGCCTTTTCAACCGCATGGTCCTTGCTAACGAGAAGAATCTTGTAATTTTGGATGGTCTTTTGGACATTAGACATCTCTACTGCCACATTTGAATTAGCATGGCGGGCATCTTCTAATTTGCCTTGCAAGATAATGATTTGAGACTCTTGATTGGCCTTGTCTAACTTGAGATTAGCGACTTCATCAGATTTTGCTTTCACATCTGATCTTGTCGTCGTGGCCCCAGCTCCCTGACGCAATTGGTAAGCGAGTGCACTGGTTGACACTGCTGAATTGACTGGGCTGTGTAAGAAAGCTGCTTCTGACATGGCATTACTTGGGTCATAAGCGACTGATAAAGCTGTCGCTTTGTTGTCTACCATTTGGAGATAGTGACCAACCTTAGCAAAGGCCTCAGCCCCAATCTTCATATAGATATCGTTGGCATCAATTTGTGTTTCGTCTGTCGGTAGACCATATTGAGCCGCTACTTCTTGATAAGCCGCTTTTTCATTGTACCAAAAGTCAACCGCACCAGCAGGTGAGAAGCCATATGCAATGTTCTCGTTTGGCAAATACTTAAACATATGCCAGTTGGCTTTCTTGAAGTATTCCAACTGTACTTGGCTGGCAGGAAGGGAATAAGGATCCAGCTCTAATTCAGGCAGGCCGGCATTGCGACGATAGCTATTGATGGCATCGGCAATTTCAAGAGCTCGAAGGTTGGCTTGCAAGGATCCAGACTCTCCAACTGTTAAGCCGTCTTCTTCACGACCACGCTTGTAGAGGGCTAAAGCACTTGCTGCAGCTTCATTGCCATTGTCAGCTAAGTGTTGCAAATAACCTTCATAAGTCGCTTGACTCAACTGAACTGGGCTATTGGCCGCGGCTTGTTCTAAGGCTGCCAATTCTGCTTCCTTGGTAGCGATGACCGCTTTCAAATCTGTCAGACGCGTTTGAGCCAGTTGAATGTCGTTCTCAATTTGAGCCACTGTATCTGAACCGGTTTGCTGACTCGCTTGCAAGGTCGCAAGGTAATTCTGAGATTCTCGGATACTTTGCTCGACTTGACTTTGCTCCAACAAAGCCTGGTTGAGCACATTCTCATCATTTGAAATCGGTGCTTTGGCTTGGTTCAATTCATTTTGTGCTACATCGACCAAAGATTCCTGAGCAGTAACCTGATTTTCCTGTTGACGAACAGCCTCTACGACTTGGTCATGGGCAGCTTCTGCTTCTCGAACCTTATTTTCTTCGATGGTCACATAGGCTTGAGCCACCTTGACGTCATTTTCTGCATTTTGAACTTGGGCATCCGAAGTCGTTGCGATGAGGTTTTCCGCATCCGTCACTTCTGCTTTCTTTTCTTCCAGTTCTTGTCCAGCCGCCTTGATTTCCGTTTGAGCATCCATTACTTTTTGCTCTTGGTAGTGGACATCTTTCACCACTTGGCCTTTTTGAGCTGTAATTTGCTTCAACTCATCGACCGTAATTGGTTTTTCGACTACTTCTGTACTGTTGGTTTCTGCATTTTCATTTTGCTTCACCTCTTCGGCACTAGCCTTGTGATTAAACATACCAGATAGGACCGTTGTTGCAGCAATTCCAGTCGTGAAAACCGATTTTCCTAATTTCTTTCCCATTAAACTCACCCCCCAAAACTTAATCATTTTCTTGAAGTTTCTCTACCCCTTAGCATACCACATTTTGTTACCAATAACTAGTAGGTTTAAAAAGTTTTTTTCATAAAATTTTGAGGCAAAAGAAAAACAGCTGACGCTGTTAGTCTTCTTGTTTAATTTGTTCCAACATTTTCTCTTCTTCTGCTGTCAACTCATAGTTTTCTAGCAAGTCTGGACGACGTTCTAAGGTCTTTTTCAAACTCTGATAGAGGCGCCACTGACGGATATTTTCATGGTGACCACTCATAAGAACATCTGGAACTGTCATTCCTCTGTATTCATAAGGCCGTGTGTATTGAGGGTATTCTAGTAGACCAGAGGAGAAACTGTCATCCTGGTGACTGGACTCTTTTCCAATCACTTCTGGAATCAAGCGGACCGTCGCATCAATCATAGTCATGGCGGCTAGCTCGCCACCCGTCAGGACATAATCTCCAAGAGAAATCTCATCTGTCACCAAGGTCTTGATCCGCTCGTCGTAGCCCTCATAGTGACCACAGATAAAAATCAATTCTTCTTCCTGAGCCAACTCTTCTGCGTAAGATTGGTCAAAAGTCCGACCAGCAGGGTCCAGCAGGATCACGCGCGGGTTCTTTTTCTCAATGGCATCAAAGGCATCGAAAATCGGCTGAGCACGTAAGAGCATCCCCTGCCCGCCACCATAAGGTTCATCATCCACATGACGCGCCTTCTCAGCATTTTCACGGAAATTATGGTAGTTGATCTCGAGAAGTCCCTTTTCACGCGCCTTTCCTACGATGGAGTGCTCCAAGGGTGAAAACATCTCTGGAAAGAGGGTTAAAATATCAATCTTCATCGTCTAACCCTTCCAAGATATCCACATCCACCCGATTTCCTGGGATATCAATATTGAGGACCACAGGTGGGATATAAGGCAAGAGCAGATCACGTTTTCCTTTGCGCTTCACCACCCAGACATCATTGGCACCCGGTTGAAGGATTTCCTTGATCTGACCGATGAGTTGGTCATTTTCATAAACATCAAGGCCGATGATCTCATGGTAATAAAACTCGCCATCCTCCAAATCCGTCAAGTCTTCTTCCGCAACCTTGAGGCTAAAGCCTTTGAATTTCTCGATGGCATTGATATGGTACATATCCTTGAACTTGATGATATCAAAGTTTTTGTGATTGCGGTGACTAGCAATGGTCACCGTTTGGACAAACTGATCCTTCTCATCAAAGAGAGCCAACTCAGCTCCTTTTTTAAAACGCTCTTCCGCAAAGTCTGTCACAGACAAGACCCGCATCTCTCCTTGTAAGCCTTGGGTATTGACAATTTTCCCAACGTTAAAATAATTCATGATTTCTCCAGTGTAGTTTATTCACTCTATTTTATCACGTTCAAGGGATTTTCTCAAATGCTCTTTTCTGCTAGAAACTGCTCCAAATCCTTCTCGTGCTGGTATTTGATGGCTGCCTTCTTGTCTTTTTCAAAAATGGTCTTCGTTAGGTCGATATGGTTGATAGCTGCAATTGCCACTGTGTAGTGAATGATATCTGCTAACTCCTTTGCTAATTCCTCGTTTGAATCTTGGACACCCTCTTTTCTACCTGAACGTCCATTTAAAACTTCAGCGACTTCTCCAACTTCTTCCACTAGTTTGATAAAAAGTCCTTCTTCTGTTCTAGATTGTTGATAATGATCAAGTAAGTATTCCTCTAGTTGTCTAACTGTTAAATCTCTCATTCCTTCTCCTTGCAAAAAAAAGCGGGACCAAGTCCCGTCTTTTTATTTTTCGTCAATAACGATTCTTACTTTTTTATCTTCAGTTGGGACAGAGTAGACAATCGTTCTTATCGCAGAAATGGTGCGACCTTTTCGACCGATTACACGACCAACATCGCTAGGATCAAGGTCAAGGTGGTACTCCAAGAATTCAGGAGTATCTTCGATCTTGATGGTTAAGGCATCCGGTTGTGAAATCAAGGGTTTCACAATTGCAATAATGAGATTTTCAATCGTATCCATACATCAACCTACTTAAAAAATTATTTTGAGAATTTAGAATCGTGGAATTTCTTCATCACACCAGCTTTTGAAAGGATGTTGCGAACTGTATCTGAAGGTTGAGCTCCATCAGCCAACCATGCAAGAACGCGGTCTTCTTTCAAAGTTACTTGGTTTTCTTCAACAAGTGGATTGTAAGTTCCAACTGTTTCGATGAAACGTCCATCACGTGGTGAACGTGAATCTGCTACGTTGATACGGTAGTAAGGTTTTTTCTTAGAACCCATACGAGTCAAACGAATTTTAACTGCCATTTTTATAAGTCTCTTTTCTATATTTTAATTTTCGGTGAAATAGACAAGCTATTTAGCACATGATCTATTATAACACATTTCACAGACCTGTCAAGAAAAAAACTTGACAGTATTTAAAATTTTTTAATTTAGTAGTAAATCGGCGATTTCTTGATAGTTGCTAACGGTATAAGTCGGTACTACCTGGCTAGTATTTTCCTTATGATTTGGATTATACCAGACGGTATCAATCCCCGCAGCATTTCCTCCTGCGATATCCGCCGTCAAAGAATCTCCGATCATGAGGGTCTTTTCCTTGCTAAAACCTGGAATCAGTTGGCCAACTTTGTCAAAAAATGCAGATTCTGGTTTCTGAGTATGAAGCTGTTCAGAGATAAAGACCTCTTTGAAATAAGAAGCGATTGTAGAGTGAGCCAAGCGACCTTCTTGAATGGCAGTCACTCCATTCGTTGCACCATAGAGCTGGTAACCCGCTTTTTCAAGTCGGGCCAGTAAGTCCTCCGCACCGTGGAAAGACTGCCCCTGAAGACTGATGTAATCTTGGTAGCGAAGAGCCATCTCAGCCCCATCAACCGTGATCCCAAAGTGGGCAAACCCAATCGCAAACCGACTATCCACGAGCTCTTGCTTGGTTAATTTCTTTTGTTCCAAATCCTTCCAGAGCCCTTGGTTCATGGGTTTGTAGTAATCCTTAAAGGCCTGTACATCTGGAAAATTCATGTCTTCTAACATCTGCGTCAAGGCTGTTTCTTCAGCAGATTCAAAGTCCAACAAGGTATGGTCCAAATCAAAAAGTAAAAATCTATATGCCATTACAAACGATCCTTCAATTTTTCTACAAATAAATAAGCCGCTGGGCAAGTGAGGGTATTCTTGATGGTTAGATGGTTGATCTGATAAATCTTCTTGCGATCGGTGTGAGGGAATTCCCGACAAGCTTTTGGACGAACATCATAAATGGAACAGAGATTGTCCCCACCAAGAAAGGGGCAAGGCATGGATTTAAAAACCTTGTCCCCATCTTCGTCAACTTGAAGAAATTCTGCCTCAAAAGCAGGAAGTTTCATCTTGAAATATTTGGCGATCCGCGTGATATCGGTTTCCTTAAAATCGGGCCCTAAGGTCTTGCAGCAATTAGCACAAGCCGTACAATCGATTTCTTGGAAAACTTCATCGTGGATTTCTTGCGCTATTTTATCTAAATTCTTAGGTGGCTTCTTCTTGAGATTCGCCAATACCTTGCGGTGCTCCTTTTGCTTTTGGAGAGCTAACTGATGGTATTTTTCAATATCAATTTCCTGTGTCATCCTCTATTTCCTCTTCTAAACAATAGAAAGATTATACCACAAAGACTCTAAAAAAAGATAGATCCTGAGATCTATCTCACTTAATTAATCGGTTACAGCACCTGTTCCATCTAGACTCCAAGTGTCTTCGATGTATGGGATAAAGGTTTTCAAGGTTTCTGCATCCCCTTCAAAAGAAATGGTATAAACTTTTTCACCCTTCTGGAAGATCCAAGTAATCAGGTATTGACCAGATTTCATGATGATTTGAAGCTGGTAGGCGTCCAGTCCTGCGACTTTAGTCCGCGCTCCCGTCATCTTCCCAACATCCTGGTTATCTTGCCACATAACGGCCAGTTTCTTGGCTAGAAATTCTGCATTAAACTCGATATCCGCAGGAACTTTGGCCTTTTCCCGCGTAAAGCTGTTCAAGGTGACAATATTATAGCCACTCCCATCCGTATACTGGACAGCTTCTGTCCCATCGATATCCGTGAACTTGAACCATTTACTTGGAATATCGATGTATCCATAATCTGCATTTCCAATCCGCTTGGTTTCTTGACTGGAAGTGTTTTTCTTTGTAGAAGAAGCATCCTTTGACGAAGAGCTGCTTGTTTGCTTTTCGACTTTGCTGCTACTTTCTTTTGTAGAAGAAGCTGCTGTGTCCTTTTGAGTAGTGTGACTACAAGCCATTAATGTGCAGGCAGAAAGAATCGTCAATGATGTGACCAATAATTTACGTTTCATGCTCAACCTCCTTGAGAAAGTTTTCTTTCCTCTAGTCTACCATGA
>NZ_JVSR01000019.1:0-13733 GCF_001069785.1 Streptococcus parasanguinis | reverse complement strand
CAGCTTTTACAGCCCTACTCAACTGTGCGGAGGTGGGACGACGAAATCGAGTTCTAACGAATGACCGATTTCTGTCCCACTCTCTTTTGTGTTTGAAAAATTTTTCTTATTGTTTTAAAAATGGCAGCTCGGGATGTTTCTTAGTATAGAGCACCACTTCGATAAAGGTCCCTACTTGGACGGCAAAGAGCAGTCCGACGAGAAGATTAATCCGATGGTCTGTTTCATAAAACGGAGAGTTCCATAAGAAGTGATTGGCTACTGTCGAGAGAACACACCAAAGCCCAAAGAGTTTTTCCTTTTGCTGGGTTACTTGAGACAACAAGAGGAAGATACCAACAGATACAACAGCTGTATAGAGGGCATGTGAAGCTAATCCACCAGAAATCCGGTTAATGGCCTCAGTAACGGCAGCTAATTGGCTGGATTTTGTTTGGCGGGCAACGTACCCTAAATCCTCAATGATTTGAAAACCAAAGCCAGATCCCAAGCCTGCAATTAGAATCGCTTTTAGATCTTTCTTGCCAACCATCAAGACAACCCAAAAGGCAACCAGAGTCTTAAAGAATTCCTCTGAAAACGGGGCCGTCAAAGCATCGGTCCACTTGTTAAAGACAGTGGCATCCTTGATCACATGGCTATTCATAATATCAATCAAGCTATTGCCTGAAAAGCTCAACCAGCCTGCTACGAAGGCTCCTCCAAACATGGCAATCCATAAGACATAAGTTGGGACAGACAACTGCTTGGCCAATCGTTTTGAAAAGAGATAGAGCGGGATAATAATTGCAGCCAAGACAGACAAGTTTAAGACCAAATCTCTGCCGGCAGACTGGCTAAATTCTTGTTGAGAAAGATGACCGAGTTCAAACTCCAAGCCAATTCCTGCAAACAGTAGAAAAAGATAGATAGAGGCTCTTTGAATTTTAGTCATCTTGTTTTCCTCCCTTTTGTTTCTTTGAGCGAATCAGGTAGATTACAATCGCTAGAAGGGTTGCCCCGAACAAGCCTGCTGCTAAAATGTAATCATAGTCAAATTCAACGAGATCAATCTTCTCTTCATAAGCAGCATCTTCTTCGTCATCTAGATCCTGCAGGGCACTTTTTCCGTGTTCATCTGCCACCTTTTGTTCTGCTTCTTTTCTGATTTCTTGCAAGCGTTCGAAGGTTTTCTCAGCTCTTGCTAAGCTTTCCTCTGTTGCCTTCTTACTAGCTTCTTCAGGCTGAGAAGTAAGAGCGATTTGTTCCTGATCACTCAGATCTTGTTCGACCATCCACTGAGACTCCAACCGTTCCATTTCAGTACGAATCGCCCCATCTTCGAATAAATCTGGATACTTGGCCACAAGGTCATTGATTCTTGAAATGGTCCAATACCAAGAGCGATCATTGTAATGATCCCCTAATTCTTGGTAGGCTTGATAGGTGTTAAGGATATTGCCATAGTAGGGTAGGTATGGAGCATTTCGTGGACTACCCATTGACAGCCACATGGTGCCTCCACCTGCACTCGCTGGGACCTCATCTTTCAGTTGGAAAATATGGGCCTCCATGACATTTGGATTGGAAATAGGGTATTTATAAACCGCATCAAACTCCCCTTTTTTCGGAATGCCTTTTCCATCCAGCTCCATTTGATCCTGTGGTTTATATTTGGTTCCTTCCAAACGATTGCGTTGGAGATTCATAGCATCGCGGAGGGTTAATTTTCGATCGGTTGTATGAAGAAGGTCAAAGGACGCATCGTCATATTTAACAGGAGAGCTTGGGTCTAGCGATTTGATTCCCGACCAAACCCGAGAGCGATCTGCTTCTTGCAAAGGCGGATTATAGGATTGAGAAACGTGGAATTTTCCGTCCACTTCCTTATAGCTATTGGCTTCTTTGGCGACTTTTTCAAGATCTTTTGAAGCGATCGTGCGTTCGGTATCCGATTGATCGACATGCCCTAAGAAGAAAGTATTTGGAAAGACTGCAAAGCGATCTTCTGGGAAGAGAATGGCCGCATATTGGTGACCGGATAGGATTTCCATATACCAGACGCCTTCTTTATCGGCAATGGTCACAATATTTCCTTCTGCAGCGCCTTTTTCTTCGACGATTTTAGCAATGAGTTCAACCCCTTCTCTTGCGGTTTTCACACTAGGGAGAACGATACTGGTCAAGCCCGATTCTGCGAGGCCATCCTTGACATAGGGATCCACTTTTTGGATCTTGTCATTTGCTGAAGCAGATACAGTAGCAGAAATGGAAACCCCATATTCATTGAATCCTGCTTCATCAAAAATTCCTTGATCTGGGGTGACATCTGGGACCGCTGTATACTTATAGCTAATCTCTGGCAAGGGATATTGAAAACCGTTGGCGGCATCCTCAAAGATGGCACCTTTTTTATTGTAGACGCGCTCTCTGACCACAAAATTTTTATTATGGTTGGGCTCTAAATCTTCGGTACGCCCTACCAAGGTCGAGCCATCGGCAGTCAGTTTCTTCCCGATGATGAACCCCGTACAGGCCTCAACAGGTTGAGCAATCAACAAAAGCGGAAGCAAGGCTGCTACAGCTGAGCGAAAATAGTGCTTCTTCATCCTAAACTCCTTTTTAAAATTTTTTTCCTTATTTAGTATACTCTTTTACGACCCTGTTTTGCAAGCGTTTCCAGCAACCGTAAACGATTCGTAAACTATCAGAATTTTTGAGGGGAAACACTTTTAAAAAAAGAAAGAATTGGTATTTTCTGCCAATCCTTTTCATTTTCTCTGTTGCTTCGCTTGCCACAATTTTCCATAGAGGAGATAGTCGACTTCTCGGAGCTCTTTCAGGTTCTGACAACCGAGCGCACAAAGGAGTAATCTAAGGTCTTCTTTCCATCCTTGGACAATAGCAATCACTTCTTCGATGCCCTTGGTCTCTACCATCTCAAGAAAAACGCGGGAAAGTCCTACGCCACGCGCTCCAAGGACCAAGGCCTTGACCATATCAAGGGGATGACGGATGCCACCACTCGCGAGGATCTCAACCTGATCTATCTGATCTTGTAACTGTAAGAGACACTGCGCAGTTGATTGTCCCCAATCATCCAGATAAGCGCGATTGCCACCACGACGATTCTCAATATAAGCAAAACTAGTGCCACCACGGCCAGAAATATCGACGGTTTTGATCCCAGCCTCTAGTGCTAGCTGGACTGTTTTGGGATCCATACCAAAGCCGACTTCTTTCAGGACTACAGGTACAGGAAAGCCCTGCCCATAGCTCTTGAGATGGTCTTTCCAAGTGTGGAAACTCCGCTCCCCTTCGGGCATGAGCAACTCTTGCATCAGATTCACATGGACTTGAAGAAAGAGAGGTTGTAGCTCTTCCACTGTTCGCAAGCCCAAGTCTAGCTCTTTATCGATGCCAATGTTGGTTGCTAAAAGAAGATGAGGATGGTCTTTTTGGACCGCATACGATTGATCGTTCGGATCCTTCAGCCCTGCACTGTAAGAGCCAGTAACAAAGAGAATCCCACAGGCTTCGGCTACTGCTGCCAACTTTTGATTGATCTCTTTGGCCCGTTTACTCCCGCCTGTCATGGCATTGATATAAAAAGGGACCTCCCAATCACGCCCTGCGAAATGGGTTGTTAGATCAATCTCCGCTAGATCCACAAGGGGGAGGGATCGGTGAATCAGCTCGATTTCATCAAAGCTATTATAGCAGGAGCTTTGCTCTAAGGCATAGCGAATATGCTGGTCTTTTCGATTTTCGCTCACGAATCTCCCATCCTTTCTTGGTAAATGACTTCAATATTCTTTTCCTTCCAGCGCTCTATCAAGGTCTGAGTCTCAACTGGGTCAAAACTAAGGGCGATTCCACAGTCGCCTCCTCCGGCACCACTAGATTTGGCACAGGCAGAAAGTCCCTCTGTCGCTTCTTGCAGAACTTTTAGAGCTGGGGTATAGATCAAAGGGTTCAAAGACTTTAGATTCTTATCCGCACGTTTGATACTGGTCTCGATTTCCTTTTGGTTCCCTTCACGGAGGCCTTTTTCAAGATTCTTCACTGCACTCTGACTCTCCTGAAGAAATTCTTCCTTGATCGCTCCCTTGACCTGGCGGATCAAATCACTTGAAATCGCTGGTTCCTTGGTCCAACCAACCAGAAAATCATAAGCGATGGCTGGCTGGATCGAGCAGATCTGGTAGTCCCAATCCAGGTCTAAAACTTGTGAAAGAGGCTGAGAAGTCAAGACTTCATGCAACCAAGCCCTATCAAAGGATTGGTAATAAATCAAATCCTCATAAGCGATACAAGCCAAATCGCCCATGGAACCATTGTCCCCTCTTTGCACCAAGACCACTGCTGCTAGTCGAAAGAGCAGATCTGGATTTAAGTCTAACTCATACAGAGCAGCCATGGCCTTGATCACGAGCAAGACCACACTTCCGCTGGAACCAATCCCATACTTTTTCCCCTCTTCGCCCAGTGTTCCTCTAAGGTGAAGATCAAAAGGTTTAGGGGCTATTCCCTGATCTTTCAGCCACTCTTCCATGAGCTGAATGGTCTCTTGAATCAAGGCGTAGTCCTTATTTGGGGTCAAATCCACCTGGTAACCAAAAAGGTCTGAGGCTAGCTGGTAGGCTGTTGCTTCTTGGATGGTAGCTGACAGATAAATAGGGATAAACTGAATCACAGCTCCACACCCAGGCGTTAACACCGCGTATTCTCCGGCTAGATAGAGCTTGCCTCCGGTCTGTACCTGATACTTAGTCTTCATCTTGAGGGTCCTTTGTCTTAGATACGATGGTCCGATAGCGGGCGTCAAATAAAGGCACCAGCTGATCCAAGTCTTCTTCTAGACAGAGGACTTTAACATTTGGCCCTGCATCCATGGTAAAGTAACAAGCATGGCCCGCTGCGCGAAGCTCACGGACAAAATCCATGGCTTTGTAGCTTTCTTCTGTCAAGTAGCTAAAGGCTGGAGTGGCTGTCCTGGTCGTTCCATGCATGGCAAGGGCATTGCGCTCTGTCAAGTGACCGACCCGTTCAAAATCATTGGCAGCTAGATAGCCCAGCATGTCCTTGTAATCTTGACGAGACTCCTCCACCCATTCTTTGAAATTGGTCGAGGTTTCCATGCAGCGTTTCATCCCTTCGCGGCTGGAAACGGGCTTTTGCTTATCATTGAGAACCAGCATAATCATAGCCAGTTTCAGGTCTGTTTTGACCTTATAAATCTCTCCACTTTCTTTATCCCAGGCTGCTAAGGGACCAAAGAAAGACCGTGAAGAGGAACCCGAAGCAAACTTGGCTTTTTGAGCTAATTTCTCCTGACTCAAGCCCAAATCATAATACTGATTGCAGGCCTTGACAAGAGCAGAGAGGCCGCTTGAGCTAGAGGACAAGCCTGCTGCGGTTGGCATGTTGTTTCTGGTATCCACCCGAACAAATCCTTCTTCATCTGCTGGCTTCAAGCCATCAATGACAGCTCCAATTTTGGCTTGCTCAGCTGGATGTTGGAATTTTCCATCAATGTAAAATTCATGCGCAGTCGCATCAGCTGGTAAAGGAGACAGGGTGGTTTCTGTATACATATTCTCTAAGGTCAACGAAATCGAACTGGTCGAAGGAACCATCTGTTTGGCATCTTCTTTTCCCCAGTATTTGATAATCGCGATATTGGCATAGGACTTAGCCTTTACAGGTTTTCGATCCATGTATGGTGTGCTCCTTCTTTTTCTAATGCATGGGCAATGGTTTCTGCTTCACGAGAATCCTTGACGAGGGCAATCACACAGCCTCCAAGACCGCCCCCACTCATTTTAGCCCCTAAGGCCCCATTTTCAAGGGCAACGGCGACCAGTTGATCCGCTTCTTTACAGCTGACACCGACGGCTCTCAAGTGGTCATGACAAGCCGTAAGAGCCTGCCCAAGGCCAATAAGATCTTTTTCTTTCAGAGCCCCTTCTACCTGCTGGGTCAACTGACCAATCTCATGGAAATGGGACAAAACTTCCTGCCCTTTAGCTTCAACCTTTTGAATCGCCTCACGGGTATTACCGTGAATCCCCGTATCCGCAATCACCAAACTCGCTTTTATACCCAGCTCCAGCGGGTAAAAGCCGACATTCCGGATGAATTTAATGGCTTGATCGCTCAAACAGGTCTTGGCATCAAGCCCGCTTGGATGCATATGGGCAATGGTTTCTGCTCGATTGACCAGGATTTCTAAGGTCTCTTCATCCAGCTCCTCTTGATAATAGTCAAAAACTGCACGAATAGCTGCGATACTGACCGCCGCAGAGGACCCCATCCCACGTTTTTCCGGTACCATAGACTGAATCCGGCAGCGAATCCGGGCCTCACGAATCCCGAGGTGCTCAAGAGACGCAAAAACCGCCATGGACAAGGTGTCGTCTTCAAACAGAATCCATGGGCTGTCTGCTGGGATAATCTGGCAGGTCACTTCGATATGATGGAGAGGTAGGGCAATAGCTGGATAGCCATAGACCACCGCATGCTCTCCAATTAAGATAATTTTACTATGCGCCTTTCCGACGCCTATCTCTTTATGCATATTCATCTCGCTCTATTAAGGTCATTACTATTTTAATATAAATCAGCCAAAAAAGCGATGCTTTTGAAGGAAATCCAACCTAAGATGGAGTCCAAAAATGGATCACCCAAAAGAGCTCCTTTTTATGGACAGACAAGAAAAGGCCGGGAAACATCATCCCAGCCATCCATTTCTATTTCTCACATTCTTGTTTGATCAAGTCCATCAAAGAGTTGCGATCCAAGATCCATTGGGCCCGTTCATCCTTCTCATAGGTCCGGTTGGACAAAAAGATCACAGCCTCCTGCCTCTTTCGATTGTACATGATGAAGGTTCCTGTATAGCCCGTATGATCCAACCAGTCCCCCTCTAGATTCCATCCGAGAGCGCGGGTCTTGCCCTCTTTAGGCGCAAAATTCTGAGACAGTTCGCGCGCAAAATCATCCCTCAGATAATGCTCTAAGAAGCGCTCTAGATCTGAAACCGTTGAAAAAAGTCCAGCACTTCCCGCATGACGACCCAATACTCTCGCTTTTGGATCATGAACACTTCCAGAAGCAAGGCCACGGACCGTTGGCACCGCCTTTTCGACCGGTCCAAACCGTGTCTCTGTCATCTTCCAAGGTGTAAAGATCAGCTCTTCAAATAAACGATCCAAGGGCTGGTGAAACCTGTCTTCTAACCAAAAGCCCAGCAGAAGAAAATTGACGTCGGTGTAATGAAAACTCTTGTCTTCTTTCAACTGCAAATTTTCAAGAGCTGTTTTCAACTGTCTCGCATCCAATTGATCCCGGTTGGGGATAAAAGGATCCAGCCCAGAAGTATGGGTCAAGAGTTCCCGGATGGTCGTCTTCTCATGAGCAAAACGCGGGTAAAACTCTTTAAAGGGACGATCGAGCGGAAGCTCCCCTTTCGCATACAAAAAGGCACAGATGGTAGCGACTCCGACGACCTTGCTGACACTGGCCAAATCATAGACCAGGTCAGCCACTACTGACTCTCCTTTTTCAGGATCCGCTAGTCCCAGATAGTGCTCACTCCACTGACCATTGAGGTAAAGCGCAAGAGAGGCACCTGGATAGATGCCTTCTTGGATTTGTTCGATAATTTTTTCGATGATTGCATTCACGCTCATCACTCCATTCTTATTCTTCATAAGAAATATGGACCTGATCTTGATTGGCTTCAAACCAGAGTTCAATCTGACTTGGATCTTTGGCAATCAAGAAAGTTCCCTTACGGTGCACAAAATCGACAGTTTCTCCCAAGCGTTCTTTCACGACTTCCACATCAAAAGATGCCAATTCGACCTTGATCATGCTCAAATCCCAAGTCACCTTGTTCTCCACTTGGAGATCTTCTCCTTGGGCTTCCTGCAAATGGATAAAGCGGGCAAGATCTGTCAAGCGTCTGTAAAGCTCCTGAGATTGGGCAAGATCAGCCACGTTGACCTCAAGAAAGTCCACATCAAAGTTCGTCAAACCTTTGAAATCTTCGGGAGCTTCTACAAGAGGCGCTTTCTCCAACGGTTCTAGGCTTTCAAGATTTTCTTCAGCATGCACGAAAATGGTATCTCCTTGAGGAGACACAACTTCAAAGGCGCGACCATTAGCTCCTTGGTAAAGGGCGCTTGTTTCTGGCTGGCGGGCCAACAAATAATCAATTTCTTGAGCTTGTGCCACTTTCACCACGATGCGACCCAATTTCTTTGGACCTTCGACCTTACGCGAACGCATACTCGGTGACTCTTCTAAGACGATTTTTTCTACTTTTGAGGCATCTCCTAAAGATAGGAGAGCTCCTTCTTCCACTAATACTTTCATTCCCAATGTCTCTTCATAAAAGCGTTGATTGACATTTCGGTTATTCACTTTCAAGACTGGGATCACTCTTACGATCTGATTTGCTGTCATAACTTCCTCCAAGCTCTTTTTATTGTAAATAATTTTCTGGTTTTTTACAAGAAATTTTGCGCAAGAAAAGACAGATTTCTCAAAATTTAGAATCTGTCTTTCTTTTCTTAATATACTGTTCTTGTATGGACCAGCCCATTTGGAGCTTCAAATTCATACTCTAAATAATCCTGATAGGTCCCTGGTGCAATCACTCCCCGCACATCTAATACGGCCGTTCCCGCCTGTCCCACAATTGAATCTGCCAACAGGCAGCAATTAGTAGACAGAACAAAATAAGATTTAAAACGCGAAGAAGTAAATTTATATAATTCAGCCCCTAAATCATACTTCAATTTGTAGGCATAGGTCGGCTGACCGTCTTCTTGTAACCTACTAGGCGGATCCCAAGGTGTTAATAACTGATCAATCTCAGCTAGACGCTTCTCCACTGCCTGACTCTCTTCTTCAGTAAGGGATAGGCTGTAGCCAAACAGCGTCTTTTGACTCTCTTTTTTACATAGTTCGATGTATGGTTCCTTATCCACTTTAAACAGTACGCCATCCCCAATCGTCCCAAATAGACGCTCTGAAAAGGGATCGTAACTTCCGTAAGAAATGACCTTCCCCTGATAACAAATATCTACATGCCCAATCGCTCCAAATAAGTTGCTGTCAGAAGTATGAACCAAAATTTCTAATTCCCTTGCCTCTTCTTCTTTTTTCACCAATCGATAAGGGCCTGTGTGTCCCGCCGAGCTCCCTTTTTGAAGAAACTGGTTAAACCGTTTTAACTCCTTAGCAGGGATAAAGGCTGCAAAGATAACCGGTAGGCTAATACGAAAGCGACGTTTTAACTCTTGGCCTTGTTGGTCTTTGTCAAATAAAATACCATCTCGAATATTAGAAATCCCCAACAAGACCAGATAAGCCCCCAAGAGGATAAATTGGAAGTGCCCATCTGAACCAGGTTCCAAGACAGTTGCTAGACCAAGCCCACCGTTTAAAAGCGCATCCCATAAATAGAGCCAGCCTCCTTTTACCCGATTGGCCTTATAAAGCCAAAATGTGATCCCATAGACAATGGCACTCCCCAACTGATATGCCCCTAAACAAATCACAACTAAGTTTACGGGCAGACCACTCAGTCGATTCAACCAGATCAACGCAAGTGAAAGAAAAATAAACCAAATAGAGTGGCTATAGGAAATAGACTTGCTACGTAACAAAAAGCGAAGAAGAAAGCTTCCTAGTCCATCAACTAAAAAGTAAATGGCTAATAGATCCAAGGAAAATTTGGTGAAACCAACGCCGTTTCGAAAAATGAGAATCCCAAAAATGACGGCAAGAACCCCAAACAATAAGGTCCGTCTTCTTGCAACTTGTTCAAAAGATATTTTTTTCAATATTCCTTCTCCTTATAGACGAAAGGTCTTTAGACAAATACTATTTTATCAAGTATAATATAAGAAGTAAAGAAAAAAGAAACTGATAAAAGGAGCAGTCTATGAAATACAATCAATATAGCTATCTATCTGTTGACCAAAAAGACATTCTTAAGGAACTAAAAGAAATTGGGTTTGACCTTCCCACCCACCTCCCAGAAAAAGAACTGTTTGAATGGTTTGTCCGCAAGGTTTACTTCACCTATAAAGATACAGATTATCCCCTCTCTAACCTAGTGGTGGATTCTAAAACAGACTTTTTAACGTATATCCAATCTGACTGCGAATGGTCTCCGAACATTTTTTACACAGTAGCCCTCCAATTACTCGGTTTCCGCTATTTTATTGATTTTGAAGATACGGATAGCTTCTTGAAAGAAGTCCAATTTCCGATTGAGTATGGAAACTTGGTAGAAAACCTCTATCACCTTCTCAATACTCGAACAGTCAAAGGGAATTTACTAATTGATCAGTTGGTCAGCGATGGTTTGATTCCTGAGACCAACCAGTATCACTATTTTAATGGTAAGAGCCTCGCGACCTTTACAAGCCAGGATGCTATCCGTGAGGTCGTTTATGTCGAAAGTCGGGTCGATACCGACCAAGATGGCCTGCCAGACTTGGTCAAGGTCAGCATCATCCGTCCTCGCTACGAAGGCAAGATTCCAGCTGTCATGACCGCTAGCCCTTACCACCAAGGGACTAACGACAAGGCCAGCGACAAGGCCCTCTACAATATGAATGTCGACCTCGAGGTCAAAGAACCTCATTCTATCCAACTAGAAGAACCCCAATTAGAATTGGTGGACCCTCTTGGTCAAGCTGAACTAGTCGACGAAGCTGAAGAAACCCTCACTCATATCAATTCCAGCTATACCCTCAATGACTACCTGCTTCCACGTGGCTACGCTAATCTCTACGTATCTGGAGTTGGAACAAAAGATTCGCAAGGGCTGATGACCAATGGAAATTACCAACAAATCGAAGCCTACAAGAATGTCATCGACTGGCTCAATGGCCGTTGTCGTGCCTTCACAGATCATACACGCAAACGTCAAGTCAAAGCTGATTGGTCTAATGGAAAGGTCGCAACCACCGGGATCTCTTACCTTGGAACCATGTCTAACGGCCTTGCGACCACAGGTGTGGACGGCCTAGAAGTCATCATTGCAGAGGCTGGGATTTCTTCTTGGTACAACTACTACCGCGAAAATGGCCTCGTCACAAGTCCTGGTGGCTATCCAGGTGAAGATTTCGACTCCCTTGCCGAATTGACCTATTCACGCAACCTTCTAGGTGGGGATTATTTACACCACAATGCGGCCCACCAAGCCGATCTTGATCGCGTCAAAAAAGAGCTGGACCGAGCTTCTGGAGACTACAATCAATTCTGGCACGATCGGAATTATCTCTTAAACGCAAATCAGGTCAAGGCAGAGGTGGTCTTTACCCATGGTTCCCAAGACTGGAACGTCAAGCCGCTTCACGTCTTTAACATGTTCCAAGCCCTTCCAGCAAGCATCAAGAAACACCTCTTCTACCACAATGGTGCCCATGTTTACCTCAACAACTGGCAATCCATTGACTTCCGTGAGAGCATGAATGCCCTTCTCTCTAAAAAATTGCTGGGCTACGATTCAAGCTATGAGTTGCCAACTGTCATCTGGCAGGACAATACAGGAGAACAAAGTTGGACTTCCTTGGATGATTTTGGCAACCAAACAAGTCAGCGAACCTTCCTACTCGGAGACGGTGAAAAAGTCATCCAAAACCGCTATGAAACAAAAGATTACGAGCGCTATGGCAAGGCTTATCCGACCTTCTTAAGCGATCTCTACCAAGACAAGGCGCAACAGGTGACGATCGATCTTCCAATCGAAGAAGACCTGCACCTCAACGGGAAAGCTCGCCTTCACCTACGACTTCATTCCAGCACCAATAAAGGCCTGCTTTCAGCCCAACTCTTAGAGCTTGGAAGCAAGAAATACCTCCAACCCTATCCTGCAGTCTTATCGGTCCGTACGCTGGATAACGGTCGCTACCACATGCTAGACAACTTGACCGAGTTGCCATTCAAGGAGGCGGGCCAACGAGTGATTTCGAAAGGTTATCTCAACCTCCAAAATCGTCATGACCTCTTAGAGGTTGATGCCGTAACACCAGGCGAGTGGATGGAATTTGACTTTGATCTCCAACCAACCATCTACAAGCTCGAAAAAGGGGCAACTCTTCGCTTGGTCCTTTACACGACGGACTTTGAAATCACTGTGCGTGATCAAACCGATTACCAACTCACCATTGACTTAGCACAATCAAGCCTCCATCTTCCTGAAATGACAGAGGCCCACTAATCGTGGTATCAAGGCTTATCCTTTCTTTGCTTCATTTGACAGCTTAGCCTACTTATGTTACTATCTAATAGAGTATTTCATAGAAAAAGATATTAGAGGAAGTTATGGCGATTGAAAAAACTGTCAGCGAAATTGCTGAAATTTTAGGAGTCAGCCGCCAGGCGGTCAATAACCGTGTCAAGGCGCTGGCTCCAGAAGATACCCAAAAAAATGAAAAAGGGGTTACCGTTGTAACCCGTAGTGGCTTGATCAAGCTCGAAGAAATCTACAAAAAAACTATTTTTGAAGATGAGCCAGTCAGCGATGATGTGAAGCAACGCGAATTGATGGAAATTTTGGTAGATGAAAAAAATGCTGAAATCGTCCGTCTCTACGAGCAACTCAAGGCCAAAGACGAGCAACTCGCTAAGAAAGATGAGCAGTTGCGCGTGAAAGACGTTCAAATTGCTGAAAAAGACAAGCAATTGGACCAACAACAACAATTGACTTTACAAGCAATGAATGACCGCGACACCTTGAAACTTGAACTCGAACAAGCCAATGAAAAAGTTCAAGAGCAAGAAAGCAAAGGTTTCTGGGCACGCGTTTTCCGTCGATAATCTGGGGCTGGATCCTACCAGTCCCTTTTCTTTTCTACCACAGGAGATTTTCCATGAAAACATTAGAAGATTATATCGCCTTCGATCTCGAATTTAACCAATACGAAGGTGCCTATCAGATCATCCAGGTGTCTGCCGTGCGTTTTACGGACGGTAAAGAAGTCGACCACTACGACTCCTACGTCTACACCGATAAGCCTCTAAAAAGCTTTATTAATGGCCTCACTGGCATAACCCAGGACAAGATCCAAAATGCTCCACAACTAGAGCAGGTCCTCGGCGAATTCAAGGCCTTCGTTGGAGACCGCCCCTTGATTGGATACAATGCCAAAAAGAGCGACCTTCCCATCCTACTTGAAAATGGCTTGGATTTAGAAGACCAGTACGCTGTCGATGTCTTTGACCAAGCCTTCGAACGTCGTCCATCTGACCTTCATGGCATTAAAAATCTCCAACTCCACACCGTTGCAGCATTTCTGGGAGTTGCAGGAAAATCACACGATAGCTTAGAAGACGCCCGCATGACAGCTCTTGTTTACGAACAATTCCTCGAATTTGATCAAGGCCGCACCCTCCTTGAAGAACAAGAAAACTTCTCCACCAACCCCTTCGGAGGCTTGGACTTATCCGGATTTTTTGATGAATAAAAAAAGCTCAAAACTGAGCAGTACTCCTAGAGTTAGATGTTTTCATATCTTTCTTTGGGGGTTCTTTTTATTTCATTTCTGTAAAGATTGACTAAAGTAAATTTTCATCCAACAAACAAGTAGAGCTTTTTCAAAGGCTTAACTTAAAATATTAGTTATTAAAGATTTAATCATTTCTAATTTTTTAAATATTCATTGACCAGACTTATTCTTAGATGTATAATGAGCATGTAAAATATATCACAAAGAATAATATGTAAT
>NZ_JVSR01000018.1:0-7121 GCF_001069785.1 Streptococcus parasanguinis | reverse complement strand
CGACGAAATCGAATTCTAACGAATTAACGATTTCTGTCCCACTCTCTTTTCTTATAGTTTGAAACTATAGCTAGGTCTTGAAAATGGGAAAACCGCTCTCCTCATAATAGTGATAAAATAGTAATCAGTTAGATTGAATGTTTATCGGAGGGCAATATGAGTAAAAAACGCAATATCAATACGATTTTGGCACAGGCAGGAATCAAGTCGGATAAAGCAACGGGAGCTTTGACGACTCCTTTGCATTTCTCTACGACTTACCAACACCCAGAATTTGGTCAGTCTACAGGTTTTGACTATACCCGTACGAAAAATCCAACACGCGCAACAGCTGAGAAGACTTTGGCAGCTATCGAAAGTGCAGACTATGCTTTGGCGACAAGCTCTGGAATGTCAGCCATCGTGCTTGCTTTTAGCATTTTCCCTGTTGGTTCAAAAGTCTTAGCCGTTCGTGACCTTTATGGAGGCTCTTTCCGCTGGTTTAACCAACAAGAGCAAGAAGGTCGTTTCTCTTTCACCTATGCCAATACGGAAGAAGAACTGATCCACCATCTAGATCATGATCCGGTGGATGTCCTCTATATTGAAACACCAACCAATCCATTGATGTTGGAATTTGATATTGCTCATTTAGCCAAATTGGCCCATGCAAAAGGTGCTAAAGTAGTGGTGGACAATACCTTCTATAGCCCTATCTATCAACGCCCAATTGAAGAGGGAGCGGATATTGTTCTTCATTCAGCAACCAAGTACCTGGCTGGTCATAACGATGTCTTGGCTGGTGTTGTCGTGACAAATGAGGCAGATCTGTATGACAAACTCTTTTACAACTTGAACACGACAGGTGCTGTTCTTTCCCCATTTGACAGCTATCTGCTGATCCGTGGTCTCAAGACGCTCTCTATCCGGATGGAGCGCTCTACAGAGAATGCTCGCAAGGTGGTCGAGTTTTTGAAAACCTCCCCTCAGGTCAAAGAAGTCCTCTACACTGGAAAAGGTGGAATGGTCTCCTTTAAAATTCAAGATGAGAAAAAAATTCCTAACTTGTTGAATTCCCTTCAAGTCTTTACCTTTGCAGAAAGTCTTGGCGGAGTTGAAAGCTTGATCACTTATCCTACCACCCAAACTCACGCGGACATTCCTGCAGAAGTTCGTCATTCATACGGTTTGACAGATGATCTTCTTCGGTTGTCCATCGGAATTGAAGATGCGGATGATTTGATTGAAGATTTGAAACAAGCATTGGAGGCTTAAGATGACCAAATATGATTTCACGACTTTACCGAATCGCTTGACCCACCATACCTACAAGTGGAAAGAAACAGAGACAGATCCAGAAATCATTCCGGCTTGGATCGCGGACATGGATTTTAATGTCATTCCAGAAGTACGAGAAGCTGTTATCGGCTATGCAGACCAAATGGTCTATGGCTACACCTATGCATCGGATAGCCTCTACCAGTCTATCCTTGATTGGGAAAAAGAAGAGCATGGCTATTCCTTTGACAAGGAAGCGATCGTCTTTATCGAAGGTGTCGTGCCAGCTATTTCAACAGCCATTCAAGCCTTCACCAAGGAAGGGGATGCTGTCTTAATCAATACGCCAGTCTATCCTCCGTTTGCACGAAGCGTCAAGCTCAATCGTCGAAAATTGATCGAAAATTCATTAGTTGAAAAAGACGGACTTTTCCAAATCGATTTTGATCAGCTAGAAAAAGACATTGTGGAGCAAGAGGTTAAACTCTATGTTTTATGCAATCCGCACAATCCTGGAGGCCGTGTATGGGATCGTGAGGTCTTGGAAAAAATTGGCCATCTCTGTCAAAAACATGGTGTCCTTCTCATTTCAGATGAGATCCACCAAGATTTAGCCTTGTTTGGCCACCGTCATACCAGCTTTAACACAGTTGACCCAAGCTTTAAAGACTTTAGCTTGATCTTAACCAGTGCGACCAAGACTTTCAATATTGCAGGAACAAAAAATTCTTATGTGGTTATTGAAAATCCAAAACTTCGCACAGCTTTTAAACAACGGCAATTGGCCAATAACCAACATGAAATCTCAGGCTTGGGCTATATTGCTACAGAAGCAGCTTATCGCCATGGCAAACCTTGGTTGACAGAGCTCAAGCAAGTCTTTGAAAAACACATTGACTATGTTGTAGATGAATTGCAGGAAAAGACCAAAATCCGTGTCATGAAACCCCAAGGCACCTATCTTCTTTGGTTGGACTTTTCAGCCTATCCTTATAGCGATGATGAGCTGCATGCTAAAATTCATGACCAAGCCAAATTGATTTTGAACCGTGGAACAGATTTTGGAAAAGAAGGAAACTTGCATGCCCGCCTCAATGTGGCAGCTCCCTTCACCCTCATTGAAGAAATTACCAAACGCTTGGTGGAAACTTTTCACAAATAAGTGTTGACTTTCTGTAAGTGAAGGAGTACAATAAACTCGAAATACGGTAGGTGAGGCTACCACAAGGATACGGATGACTACCGCAAAGCAGTGGAGACACTACTCGTTGGTCAACAGTCCTGATCGCAAAGGTCAAGACTAAGCTCATTTCATTGCCTTGCGGAGCTAAAGCTTGGACGGTCAGTTTTTTGAGAGTTCTGATTGAAAAATAAATGACGAGTTTCATGAGTCCTACCGATCGAGGGTAGGACTCTTTTTTATGCCTTACCAAGAAAAGAGAAAGGAGAGAGCTATGATACAAATCGACGATCATCCCGAACCGCACCGAACCAGCCAATCGCTGATTTGTGTCGTAGGGACTCCAAAAGTGATTGGCTCCTGATTGAAAAAGGAGATACCAATGCAAACAAATAAAGAAAGACTCATTGCTGCTCTTCAAGAACCACTTGAAAGCACCTTTGCCACCTACAAAACCAGTGCCCTTGGTTTAGTTGACGATCAAGTAGAAGAAAACCGCGATATTTATGGTGAAAATGTCATCACAAAAGGTCAAGAAGATTCCATGATCAAAAAGATCTATGAATCGATTATCAATCCTTTTACGGTGATTTTGTTGGTCATTGCGTTGGTTTCCTTCATCACTAATGTCTGGCTAGCAAAGCCAGGTGAACAGGATCCAACGACCTCCATCATCATTGTGACCTTGGTCTTGATCTCTGGTGGTATCCGCTTCATTCAAGAATTGCGGAGCGACAAAGCAGCTAGCAACTTATCACGTATGATTGTCAATACAGCGACCGTTCTGCGTGATGGATCAGAACAAGAAATTCCGATCGATGAAATCGTCGTAGGAGATGTGATCAAACTAAGTGCCGGCGATATGATTCCAGCAGATGTGGTCTTGATTGATTCCCGTGACTTCTTTGTCCAACAATCTGGCCTCACAGGGGAAAGTGATGCTGTTGAAAAGGTTTGTCTCAGAAAAGCTGACAGTCAAAATCTAGATAGTCTCTTGGAAAGTGAAAGTTTGGCCTTTATGGGGACCAATGTCATCTCCGGACGGGCGACAGCCTTGGTCTTGGTCGTGGGAGATGAAACCATGATGGGAGCTATTGAGCAAACCATCAACACTTATGACGAACCAACCTCATTTGAGAGAGAAATGAATACCATCTCTTGGCTCTTGATTCGGCTCATGTTAGTGATGGTGCCCATTGTCTTTGTGATCAATGGCCTCACAGATGGTGACTGGTTAGAAGCGGGTGTCTTTGCCCTCAGCGTTGGGGTTGGTTTGACTCCGGAAATGCTGCCGATGATTATTACAGCGAGTCTTGCTAAGGGCTCCATCATTATGGCAAAAGAAAAAGTCGTTATCAAAAAGCTCAATGCCATCCAAGACCTCGGCGCTATCGATATTTTGTGTACTGATAAGACAGGAACCTTGACCCAAGATGAAATCGTTTTGGAGTATCCGCTTGATATCCATGGCGAGTTGGATCTATCAGTCCTTCGCCGGGCTTACTTGAATTCCTATTTCCAAACCGGGCTAAAAAATTTGATGGACCGAGCGATTATCAATCGGACCCAGAAAGAAGCCAAGAAACATGAAATTGTTCGCGACCTGGATCAAACCTTCCATAAGATTGATGAATTGCCCTTTGATTTTGAACGTCGTCGCATGAGTGTCATTGTCAAAGACGAAGACGGTGTGGTCAGCATGGTGACCAAGGGTGCCTTGGAAGAAATGCTTTCTGTATCGACTTATGTTGAATACAAAGGTGAGATTAAACGCCTGACAGATGAAGTTCGTCAAGAGGTCCTCGCTGAAGTTGCTCAGTTAAATGAACAAGGACTTCGTGTTTTGGGTGTTAGCTACAAAACCGATTTGGACGAAAATGACATCTTTAGTGTTGAAGATGAACGAGACATGATCCTAACTGGTTACCTTGCCTTTCTTGATCCACCAAAACCTTCTGCAGCTCCAGCGATCAAAGCTCTTGCAGAATATGGGGTAACCACCAAGATCTTAACTGGGGACAATGAAAAGGTCACCCAAGCTGTCTGTGAAAAAGTAGGACTAGATGTCGAGCGGATTCTTTTGGGAAGCGAAATCGATACGATGACAGACCAAGAGTTAGCACAAGTTGTGGAAACAACAACGGTCTTTGCCAAACTATCACCAGATCAAAAAGCGCGGATCATCCTCTGCCTCAAGAATAATGGCCACAAGGTTGGTTACATGGGAGATGGGATCAACGATGCTCCATCCATGAAGGTCTCAGACGTTGGGATCTCCGTGGATACCGCTGTGGATATTGCCAAGGAAACAGCAGATGTCATCCTTCTAGATAAGGACTTGATGGTTCTTGAAAAAGGCTTGGTCGAAGGCCGCAAGGTCTATGCCAATATGACCAAGTACATCAAGATGACGGTCTCTTCTAACTTCGGGAACATCTTCTCTCTTCTCTTCGCCAGCATCTTTTTGCCTTTCCTTCCAATGGCTCCCGTTCATTTGATTGTGCTCAATCTTATCTATGATCTTTCTTGTATCGCCCTTCCTTTTGACAATGTCGACAAGGAATTCCTCAAGAAACCTCGTATCTGGGAAGCAAACTCTATCATGCGTTTTATGGCCTGGATTGGTCCCATTTCATCTGTATTTGATATTATTACCTACATGCTTCTTTACTTCCTTGTTGTTCCTATGATTTTAGGTCATGGCTACAACCATGGAGCAGCAGATGCAGCAGCCTTTATCATGGTGTTCCAAACTGGGTGGTTTATCGAATCCATGTGGTCTCAAACCATGGTTATCCATATGTTGCGTTCACCAAAACTGCCATTTATCCAAAGTCGTCCAGCCTTCTCAGTCGTGGTGACGACTCTAGCAGCAGCCTTCTTTGTAACCTCCCTTCCATATAGTCCTTTGGCTTCTATCTTGAAGTTGAGCCAACTAAATGGATTGTACTTTGTTCTATTGTTTGCGATTATCGTCCTTTATATGCTGAGTGTGACGGTTGTCAAACGTATCTATATTAAGAAGTACAAAGAATGGTTGTAATTGATTGATAGAAAGAGTGAGTCCGAACTTAAAAAATTAAGTGTAAGGGCTCTCTTTTTTTGGTAAAATTTGGTATAATAAGAAGAATGTAAAGTTGGAAATGAAGATTTCCATGTGCTGTGAGTATCAAAGAGGGACTGAAAGAAAGAGTAGAGCTTGACTCCGCTTTTATCATAGCTCTTTTTTGAATAATAACAGCTTAGAAAGAAGGATCTCAAAATGGGAAAATTAGAAGTTATTACACATCCACTGATTCAACACAAATTGTCTATTCTCCGTCGCACGGATACCTCTACGAAGGCCTTTCGTGAATTGGTAGATGAAATTGCTATGTTGATGGGCTACGAAGTGTTGCGTGAATTGCCTCTTGAAGATGTTGAAATTGAAACTCCTATTACTAAAACCGTTCAAAAGCAAATCGCAGGGAAGAAATTGGCTATTGTCCCAATTCTTCGTGCAGGGATTGGGATGGTTGATGGTCTCTTGAGTTTGGTACCAGCTGCTAAGGTTGGCCATATCGGGATGTACCGTGATGAAGAAACCTTGAAACCAGTTGAATACTTGGTGAAATTGCCAGAAGATATTGATCAACGTCGTATCTTTGTAGTAGACCCGATGCTTGCTACGGGTGGATCCGCTATTCTAGCGATTGATTCCTTGAAAAAACGCGGCGCTAGCCATATCAAATTTGTCTGCCTAGTATCAGCGCCAGAAGGGGTGAAAGCTCTTCAAGAAGCTCACCCAGATGTGGATATCTTTACAGCAGCCCTCGATGATCATTTGAATGAACATGGCTACATTGTTCCTGGTCTTGGAGATGCAGGTGACCGTTTATTCGGTACCAAATAAGAAGCCATTCATGATTCGTCCGAAAGGTGCTTAAGATTTGACCTTTTTTGACCATTGGTTTATAATAGCACATATACTTTGAACCTCACGAATCGTGAGAATGAATGGATACTAAAGGAGAAGAATAGATGATTCCAGTAGTTATTGAACAAACCAGTCGTGGAGAACGTTCTTACGATATTTATTCCCGTCTGTTGAAAGATCGAATTATCATGGTAACAGGACCAGTTGAGGACCAAATGGCTAACTCCATTATCGCTCAATTGCTCTTCTTGGATGCCCAAGATAATACAAAAGATATCTATATGTATATCAATACACCAGGGGGTTCTGTCTCTGCAGGTCTCGCCATCGTAGATACTATGAACTTTATCAAGTCAGATGTCCAAACCATTGTCATGGGGATGGCAGCCTCTATGGGGACTGTCATTGCTTCAAGCGGTGCGAAGGGCAAACGCTTCATGTTGCCAAACGCCGAGTACATGATTCACCAACCAATGGGTGGTACTGGTGGTGGTACCCAACAAACCGATATGGCGATTGCAGCAGAACACTTGCTCAAAACACGGAATAACTTGGAAAAAATCCTTGCGGAAAATTCAGGTCAATCCATTGAAAAAGTGCATGCTGATGCGGAACGTGATAATTGGATGAGCGCGCAAGAAACACTTGAATATGGCTTTATTGATGAAATCATGGCCAATAATAAATTGGGCTAAACCATCCTATGGGAAGGTCCGTCAAGAGGCTGGGACAAAAGTCCTAGCCTCTCAATTATTTTTGGATTGTCGA
>NZ_JVSR01000017.1:0-5429 GCF_001069785.1 Streptococcus parasanguinis | reverse complement strand
AATCCAAAAATAATTGAGAGGCTAGGACTTTTGTCCCAGCCTCTTTTTGTTTCTTATTTTTTGGTCACAATACCGATAATGGTATCAACTGCGCGTTCCATGGTTTGGAGGCTAACGTATTCAAAGCGACCATGCATATTTTCACCACCGGCAAAGATATTTGGTGTTGGAATCCCCATAAAGGAAATTTTAGATCCATCTGTACCACCGCGGATCGGTTCAATGATTGGAGTGATTCCAAGATCTTCCATGACTTCCTTAGCTAGGGTAATCGGTGTCATATCTTTTTCAATCACTTGCTTCATGTTATAGTACTGGTCTTTGAGGGTGAGGAGAACGCGTTCACTACCGAGTTCCGCATTCATCTGATCGGCAATAGATTTCATGAGGTCTTTGCGTTTTTCAAAACTTTCAGTTTCAAAGTCCCGAATGATGTAGCTGGCACTTGCTTCCTCGACAGTTCCATCGATGTTCATCAAGTGGTAGAAGCCTTCATATCCTTCGGTTAATTCTGGACGTGCTCCTTCAGGGAGTTTGTTATGGAAATCAATGGCCAATTGAAGAGCGTTGATCATTTGACCTTTGGCTGTACCTGGGTGGACATTGCGTCCTTTGAAGGTGATTTCAGCCCCAGCTGCTGAGAAGGTTTCGTATTGAAGCTCTCCAAGAGGACCACCATCGACAGTATAGGCAAAGTCTACATCGAAATCCTCTGCATCAAATTGATCTGCCCCGACTCCGATTTCTTCATCTGGACCAAAGCCGACACGGATTTCTCCGTGTTTGATTTCAGGATGAGCTGTTAGGTATTCAATAGCTGTCATGATTTCAGCGATACCTGACTTATCGTCTGCACCCAGAAGAGTAGTACCGTCCGTCGTGATCAAGGTTTGTCCCTTGTAGTTGTTCAAATGAGCAAAATCAGCTGGATCGAGTGTGAAACCAGAGTCACCAAGGGCAATGACACCCCCATCATAATTCTCAACGATTTGTGGATTGACATTTTCGGCATTAAAGTCAGCGGTATCCATGTGAGAGATAAATCCAATCTTGCGTGTAAAGCTTGGATCATTAGCTGGAAGTGTTCCAATAGCATAGCCGTTTGGTAAATAGTAGACGTTTTGAAGGCCCACGCGTTTCATCTCAGGGATCAAGACGTTTGTTGCAAAATCAACTTGTGATTGGGTACTTGGAGTGGTTGTAGAATTTTCATCTGAACGTGTGTTAACTTTTACATAGGTAATAAAACGGTCCAACAAATTTTGGTATTTCATGATCATTCTCCTTTTTCAGTTTCAATTAATTTGTGAATAGCATAGGCCACGCCATCCTCATCATTAGTCAAGGTGATGAAGTCTGCGATTTCCTTGACAGCAGCATTGCCATTTCCCATAGCGACGCTGTAGCCAGCAAAACGTAGCATTTCAAGGTCATTGTTTGCATCTCCAAGAGCCATGACCTGGTCTTTCTTGTAGCCTAATGTTTGGCTTAATGCTTGAAGAGCAGAAGCCTTGCTCGCGCCTTTTGGCAGGATTTCAAACAGGATATCCTGTGAACGAACAGTGTTAAAATCGGCCTCTAATGCAGCCTCGTGCTGAGCTTGGAAGCCATCAATAGCAGAAGGATCTCCTACATACATGGCTTGAAAAATAGGAACAAGGTTGGGCAGATCCTCTTCAGAGACAAGTGTCGGTTTAGAATTAACAATGCCCGCATCCATCGTGACAAGTTCACTGGCTTCAGGTGCGACCACTAGGTAGTGATCCATATCAAATAAGGTTAGCTGAACGTCTGTATCTTCCGTCAAAACTTGCAACCGGTGCATGTCCTCAAGGCTCAATTCTTCCTTGCCAATGATTTCCCAATTCTTAGTCGACAAGGTTGTACACCCGTTATTGATAATCATATAGTAGTTACCATCAGGTAGTCCAATCTCTTCAAAGATAGGACGTACACCCGCTAAAGGGCGCCCAGTACAGATCACAATGTCATAGCCGGCTTCATGGGCTCGGTGAAGAGCTTCAATATTGCCTTTAGATAGAGTCTTATCCTCATGCAAAAGAGTTCCGTCCAAGTCAATCGCAATTAATTTAATCATTTGATTTCCTCCAAATCAAGAGGAACAAAGCCATCAATCACTTTTCCAATCACCCCAGGTTCCTCATCTAGTGGAATGATTTGATCACTATATTTCTTATTGAGGGAAACCAGTCGAATACCGTTGGCCTCACGAAATACCCGTTTGATCAACGTTTGTCCATCAAAATCAATGGCATAAATAGCCCCTGCCTGATCATAATAGGTTTGCTTGATTAACACAACAGCCCCTTTTTCGTATTTAGGCTCGAGGGAATCTGTATGAATCCAAAAAGCCAAATCGTAAGGAATCTTTTGATCAAACCAGACGATATCAGCTTGCTTCTTATTTTGGTAAGCTGCAAAAGAATCATAGACAGAATAAGAGTGGTATTGCTTTTCAATCTTCTGTCTTTCTTTTTGATGGGTCAAGAGACTTTTTCCATAAGAGAGAAGATTTTCTTGATTTCCTTCATCGAGCTGTTTATATAATCGTTCAATCTCTGAATCAATGACCACAAAATCATTGCGCAATCGAGGGTCAATATCAGCAACTGCTACCTGGAAAAAGACTGCAATCTTCTCTAAATTTTCGGGAACGGGAAGAGAAGTTCCTTTTACATATCCAGTCAAGGTACTTGCAGGAATTCCAGTAATACGAGATAATTCGATCTGCTTTTTTCCTTGTTCTTTCAGTAATTCTCTGATCTTTTCCGATATAATCCGTAATGCCTCTTTGTCTTGAGGGCTTGCTTTTCCACGACCTCTGGCCAACGTACTCACCTCCTTGTATTTACCCTTACTATTATAATGAATTAAATCGAAAAAGTAAATAGAAATCCCTGATAAATGCGAAAAAAGATGAATTTGATCTAAATCGGATTTTCATTTTAAATTTTATCAGATATTCCTTTACTTTTTGAGGAAAAAGATCTAAGATAAGAGCAAAGGGTTCATGGAGGTGGAGCTATGATTCGTACTGTTCAAGTCAAAGATGCAGGTCAAATTAGAGATTTATGTCACCAAGCATTGGGGTATGATTCGACCCTGGAGAAAGTGGCAGCTCAGATTGAAAAATTCAATCTGCCAGATTCGGGTCATTTTTGCTTTGTTTATGAAGAGGACCAAACAGGCCATATTCTTGGTTATGTGGAAGCAGAAGTTTATGAAAGTCTCTATAGTGATGCTGGTCTAAATATTTTGGGGCTAGCGGTTTTTCCATCTGCTCAAGGACGTGGGATCGGTCGCCGATTGATGGAGCGAGTAGAAGATCTTGCCAAAAGCAAGCATTATGCTTTTATCCGTTTAAATTCTGCCTCTCATCGAAAAGAAGCTCATCTCTTTTACGAACGCATTGGCTATGAGGGAAATAAAACGCAGAAGCGATTTTTGAAAATAATGAATTAAGATAGGCAAAGGCCTATCTTTTTTGTTATAATGAAGAGTACGATTAAATTTACTAGGAAGATGATTATGCCAAATTTTGAAGAATTAAAAAAACGACAAGAGAAGATTCGGAACTTCTCGATCATCGCCCATATTGACCATGGAAAGTCAACCTTGGCCGATCGAATTTTAGAAAAAACCGAAACCGTGTCTAGTCGGGAGATGCAAGCCCAACTCCTAGATAGCATGGACCTAGAGCGGGAACGTGGGATTACCATCAAGCTTAATGCCATCGAATTGAACTACACGGCTAAAGATGGGGAAACCTATATCTTCCACTTGATTGACACACCAGGACACGTGGACTTTACCTATGAGGTTTCGCGGTCACTTGCTGCCTGTGAGGGAGCCATTCTTGTAGTGGATGCCGCTCAAGGGATTGAAGCCCAGACTCTAGCCAACGTTTACTTAGCACTGGACAATGATTTGGAAATCCTGCCAGTTATCAATAAAATCGACTTGCCAGCTGCAGATCCAGAACGTGTGCGCACAGAAGTAGAAGATGTCATCGGGTTGGATGCTAGTGAAGCTGTCCTAGCCTCTGCCAAAGCTGGTATTGGGATTGAAGAGATTTTGGAGCAGATCGTTGAGAAAGTTCCAGCACCGACGGGTGATGTTGAAGCCCCTCTTCAAGCCTTGATCTTTGACTCTGTATATGATGCCTATCGTGGGGTAATCCTTCAGGTCCGTGTGGTCAATGGAATGGTTAAACCAGGCGATAAGATCCAACTCATGAGCAATGGTAAGACCTTTGATGTCACAGAAGTTGGGATCTTTACTCCTAAAGCAGTTGGACGTGATTTCCTTGCGACTGGAGACGTTGGCTATATTGCGGCCTCTATCAAGACCGTTGCGGATACCCGTGTCGGGGATACGGTGACCCTAGCGACCAATCCAGCAAGTGAGCCACTACATGGATACAAGCAAATGAATCCAATGGTCTTTGCTGGTCTTTACCCGATTGAATCCAACAAATACAATGATCTTCGGGAAGCTTTAGAAAAATTGCAATTGAATGATGCCAGTCTTCAATTTGAGCCCGAAACGTCTCAAGCCCTTGGTTTTGGTTTCCGTTGTGGTTTCTTGGGTCTCCTTCATATGGACGTTATCCAGGAACGCTTGGAGCGTGAGTTCAACATTGACTTGATCATGACAGCACCGTCTGTTATTTACAAGGTTAATTTGACAGACGGAGAAGCACTGGATGTCTCAAACCCTTCTGAGTTTCCAGATCCAACCAAGATCGCTTCGATCGAAGAACCGTATGTCAAAGCCCAAATCATGGTGCCACAAGAGTTTGTCGGGGCTGTGATGGAACTGGCCCAACGGAAACGCGGTGATTTTGTGACCATGGACTACATCGATGAAAATCGGGTGAATGTCATCTATCAAATCCCACTTGCGGAAATTGTCTTTGATTTCTTTGATAAATTGAAATCCTCTACTCGTGGCTATGCGAGCTTTGACTATGAGTTGTCTGAATACCGTCCATCTAAATTGGTTAAAATGGATATCCTTCTCAATGGCGATACCGTCGATGCCCTCAGCTTTATCGTTCACAAGGACTTTGCCTATGAACGTGGTAAGTTGATCGTTGAGAAGCTAAAGAAGATTATCCCTCGTCAACAGTTTGAAGTGCCTATCCAAGCAGCGATCGGTCATAAGATCGTAGCCCGTACAGATATCAAGGCCCTTCGTAAGAACGTCTTGGCCAAGTGTTATGGTGGGGACGTCTCACGGAAACGCAAGCTTCTTGAAAAACAAAAAGCTGGTAAGAAACGGATGAAAGCGATTGGATCTGTAGAAGTACCACAGGAAGCCTTCTTATCTGTCTTGTCAATGGATGAAGAATAACAATTAGAGAGTGGGACAGAAATCGGTAATTCGTTAGAATTCGATTTCGTCGT
>NZ_JVSR01000016.1:0-2551 GCF_001069785.1 Streptococcus parasanguinis | reverse complement strand
GCGTCTTGCTCGACAATCCAAAAATAATTGAGAGGCTAGGACTTTTGTCCTAGCCTCTTTACTCTTGTTTCTTAATAAAGATCTAAATAGTTGTCTACTTCCCATTGAGATACGAAAGTCGCATAGCTTGCCCATTCGATTCGTTTGGCTTCAAGGAAGCTGGTGTAGATGTGCTCACCCAAGGCAGCTTTTACCACTTCGTCTTCTGTCAAGGCTTTCAAGGCATTGTGAAGGGTAGAAGGGAGATCTGTGATTCCAGCTGCTCTACGTTCTTCTGGTGTCATCACATAGATATTTTCTTCGATCGGAGCAGGTGCTTCGATTTTATTTTCAATACCGTGAAGGCCGACTTCAAGCAAGACTGCCAAGGCTACATAAGGATTGGCCATTGGGTCTACGGAGCGTAATTCCAAACGAGTTCCCATACCACGTGATGCTGGCACACGTACCAATGGGGAACGGTTGCGACCTGCCCAAGCGATATAAACAGGTGCTTCATATCCAGGAACCAAACGTTTATAAGAGTTGACGGTTGGGTTGGTCACCGCTGTAAAGTTATATGCATGCTTGATCAAGCCACCCAAGAAGTGATAAGCTGTTTCTGACAATTGCATGCCACGTGGATCTTCTGGATCAAAGAAAGCATTGTTGCCATCTTGGTCAAAGAGAGACATATTACAGTGCATACCTGATCCGGCAATTCCAAATTTTGGTTTGGCCATAAAGGTTGCATACAAGCCGTGTTTACGGGCGATGGTCTTCACAACGAGTTTAAAGATTTGGATCTTGTCACAAGCGCGAAGCACTTCGTCATACTTAAAGTCGATTTCATGCTGACCAACGGCTACTTCGTGGTGACTAGCTTCTACTTCAAAGCCCATCTTGGTCAAGACATTTACGATTTCACGACGAGTGTTATCCGCAAGATCTGTTGGAGCCAAGTCAAAATAGCCACCTTTGTCGTTTACTTCAAGAGTTGGATCTCCATTTTCGTCCAACTTGAAGAGGAAGAATTCTGGTTCTGGACCAAGGTTAAAAGATTTGAAGCCAAGCTCTTCCATATGACGAAGTGCCCGTTTCAAGTTGCCACGTGGGTCTCCTGCAAATGGTTTCCCTTCAGTCGTATAGACATCACAGATCAAGCCAGCTACGCTACCATTTTCATCTCCCCAAGGGAAGACTGTCCATGTATCCAAATCTGGGTAAAGATACATATCTGACTCGTTGATACGGACAAATCCTTCGATAGAAGAACCATCAAACATGGCTTTGTTTGAAAGAACCTTGTCCAGTTGCTCATCGGTAGCTGGAATTTCGACGTTCTTCATGGTTCCCAAAATATCAGAGAACATCAAGCGAATAAAAGTAACATTTTTTTCTTTTACTTCACGGCGAATATCTGCAGCAGTAATTGACATTTTTGTCTCCTTAAAATAGATTACAAGCTTATGAAATGATCAACGAAATTGACCATATGGCGATGGGGAAGATGTGAAGCGACTTTGCTGAAGAATGTCACGATGAAGAGCCTTACGGATCTCTTCTTGACTGACAACCTTGGTTTGCTCTTGCTCTTTTTCCGCATATTTTTTCTTAATATCCGCAATATTGAAGCCATCTGAGATATAATCTTTGATCTCAAGTAGGCGGTCCATATCGTCCAACGAATACATGCGGCGATTGCCTTCTGTCCGATCGGGAGAAATCAATCCCTGATCTTCATAATAACGAATCTGGCGAGCTGTCAAGTCGGTCAGCTTCATAACACTGCCAATCGGAAAGACTGCCAGCGAGCGTCGTAATTCCTTTTCCTTCATACCATTCCTCTTTCTATTCTATTATATCGAAAAAAAAATCTATGTCAAGATTAAATGTTATATAATCTTACATAGGTTTTTTGTGTTTCTTGAGAAAATCGCGAATGCGATCCACATCCGAATTGACCAAAATCGCAACAAAAACGCCAATAAAGGTCTCAAATATTCGGGCAAAAACATACAAGAAGGTTTCTCCGTTAGGAATCGAGAGGGTAATGATCAGCATTGCTGAAACTCCTCCGATAATTCCTGCTTTATTATTCATAGCGACATTTGTCATAATGGTTAACATGGTCGCAATGGGTACAAAAATCAGAGTCACCCAATACGCCCCATGAAAGAGCGTTTTTAAAAGGAAGAACAATACGGCATAAAAACCTCCGATACTGTTGCCCATGACACGCGAAGCCCCGAAATGGACACTCTTATCAAAGTCTTCCCTCAAACTAAAAACAGCTGTCAAAGTCCCGATCTGAAGGCCTCGCCAGCCAAATATTCCAAAAATAAGTAGTACAATAAAAACGGCAATCCCTGTTTTAAAGGTTCTCATCCCCAAACGGAATTTGGACCAATCAAATTTGTGTCGTTTAAAGTAATCCATGGTCACCTATCTTTCTATTTCTATTATTCTACCATATTTTCAGAAAGGAGAGAACAGATATAAATAGAAAGAAAAAAGAGAGCGGGACAGAAATCGGTAATTCGTTAGAATTCGATTTCGTCGTCCCACCTCC
>NZ_JVSR01000015.1:0-7667 GCF_001069785.1 Streptococcus parasanguinis | reverse complement strand
GACAATCCAAAAATAATTGAGAGGCTAGGACTTTTGTCCCAGCCTCTTTCTTGTCTAGTGATCACTAAAGCGTCTATATTTAATGCGGAAGTCGAAATAATTTTCTTCCTGCAGTTTACGGAAAATATCGCGATAAGCCTCTTCATCAAAGTGATCACCCCGATAGAGAATTTCAAAGCTCAGTCCTTCGTATTCTAAAAAAGCATTAGCAGTTTTAAATCCATTTCGCTTATAGAAATCCATCCGAGACTGACGTTGCTCTAGATTGTCACATTCTTCATCCAAACGTTCCACTTCAAGAATCATGGTTCTTTGGTAAAATTCTACCAATTTTTCAATGATTTCTTGACCATAACCGTGGCTACGTAGGTGGGGCATAATGGCAAAGAAGCTAACATAAAAAGCTTTCTGATTATAGATAGAAAAAGCAAAGCCTACAAATTCTTCTTCGTTATAAAAAGCAAAAAAATTAGCATCGTCATTGTCCGTGTAACGCAGGAATTCAGACAAAGGAACTCGCTCTTCTTCTGGGAATGCCTCGATATTCAGCCTCTCGACCTTGTCCAGATCTGGGAACGTTTCCGTGATTAATTGACTGGTTAAGCTCATAAAAGCCTCCTTTTCTGCCCTGATTATACCAAAAAATGTAAGGGCCTTCAACTATCGACGCTTGTCGCTGGTTCCTGAAGTTGGTATAATGACACTATGAAAAGAATTCAGCGTGTGGACCTCATAGATGGTCCTATTTTACCCGCTCTTTTGAGTTTTGCCTTTCCTATTCTTTTGTCCAATATCTTTCAACAACTCTACAATACCTCGGATGTCATGATTGTAGGGCGTTTTTTAGGTCAAAAATCTTTGGCCGCCGTTGGAGCAACCTCTGCCATATTTGATTTGATCGTTGGATTTGCTGTCGGTGTTGGAAATGGGATGGGGATTATTATCGCGAGAAATTATGGAGCCAAAAACGAAGACCAATTACGAAAATCAGTCGCCGCAACTGCTATTATTGGTTGCATTCTCAGTCTCTTCGTGATCTTCATTGGTGCTGTCGGACTTTATCCCCTGCTCCAATTTTTAGGGACCCCATCAGCAATTGTGTCTCAGTCTTATCTCTATATCTCCACTATTGTCAATGGTGTGGCTGTGACCTTTGCCTATAATCTTTGCGCTGGACTTCTTAGAGCGGTTGGCGATAGCTTAGCGGCACTCTACTTCCTGATTATCGCTGCCATTCTCAATATTCTTCTCGATCTATATTTTATTACCCAACTCCATCTCGGAGTCCAATCCGCTGGAATTGCGACCATTATTGCCCAGGGTATTTCGGCCCTTCTTTGTCTTCTCTATATTCGTAAGAAGGTCCCTTTTCTGCTCCCGCATCGCAAGGATTTTGTTTGGGAAAAGGAGCTTTATCAGGATCTGCTAAGTCAGGGCCTTGCCATGGGCCTCATGACTTCCATCGTTTCGATTGGAACGGTTATCCTCCAATCCGCTATTAATCAGCTTGGAACAACCATTATCAGTGCACAGGTCGCAGCCCGTCGTATCATGTCCTTTGCCGTTTTACCAATTACAGCTATCGCCTCAAGTATCACAACCTTTATCTCGCAGAATTTTGGCGCAGAGCAATTCCAGCGGATCAAAAAAGGCGTTACCATTGCCAACCTTCTTTCTTGGGTTTGGTCTGTCTTGGTTGCTGCTCTTCTATTCTTCACAAGTCCGTCTTTAACCAGCTTTATTTCCGGCTCGACAAATCCTGATCTCATTGCAAATGCCAGTCTTTATCTACAGATCAGCTCTTGCTTTTATCCTATTTTGGCGAGTCTCATCATCCTGAGAAATGCCCTACAGGGAATGGGTAAAAAATTAACCCCACTCACATCCAGTTTTATTGAATTGTTTGGAAAAATTTTCTTCGTTCTGTGGATTATTCCTCACACCGGCTACATGGGGGTCATTCTCTGCGAACCCCTTATCTGGATTCCCATGACCCTACAGCTCATCATAATCTATCGAAAAATCAGGTGCCAACTCCTTACTGAATAATGATTGATTAACAAGACCAAAACAACTTCTGCTCATTTGAACAGAAGTTGTTTTTAGATATCTAGCTATTAGAACAAACCGATGGCTGTTCCATCAGCAGCCACATCCATATTCAAAGCAGCTGGACGTTTTGGTAAACCAGGCATGGTCATGACATCCCCAGTCAAAGCGACAATAAAGCCTGCTCCCATTTTTGGAACCACTTCACGGATAGTGATTTCAAAGTTTTCAGGAGCTCCCAAGGCATTTGGATTATCAGAGAAGCTATATTGTGTTTTGGCCATACAGATTGGCAACTTATCCCAACCATTTTTCACGATTTGGGCAATTTGTGTCTTAGCTTTCTTCTCAAAATTCACCTTCGTACCGCGGTAAATCTCTGTAACAATCTTTTCAATTTTTTCTTCAACAGAAAGGTTGTTATCATACAAGCGTGTGTAGTTAGCTGGACTTGTTTCGATGGTTTTAACCAAGGTTTCAGCAAGTTCAACTCCACCGTCAGCACCATTCGCCCATACGCTCGCAAGCTCAACTGGTACATCAATTTCAGCACACAATTCTTTCAAAGCAGCAATTTCTGCTTCTGTATCTGTGATAAATTCATTGATAGCAACCACTGCAGGAATGCCAAACTTACGGATATTTTCAACGTGACGTTTCAAGTTGGCAAAACCAGCACGAACAGCCTCTACATTTTCTTCAGTCAAAGCATCCTTGGTCACTCCACCGTTCATCTTAAGAGCACGGAGAGTCGCTACGATCACAACCGCATCTGGTGATGTAGGCAAGTTTGGAGTTTTAATATCGAGGAATTTTTCAGCACCGAGGTCAGCCCCAAAACCAGCTTCTGTAATCGTATAGTCGGCTAAATGAAGAGCTGTCGTCGTTGCTAACACAGAGTTACATCCATGGGCGATATTGGCAAATGGACCACCGTGAACAAAGGCAGGTGTACCATAGATGGTTTGAACCAAGTTTGGCTTAATCGCATCTTTGAGGATCAAGGCAAGAGCCCCTTCTACTTCTAAATCACGGACATAAACTGGACTACGATCATAGCGGTAACCAATAACAATGTTGGCCAAACGACGTTTCAAATCTTCAATATCTGTCGCCAAGCAAAGGATGGCCATGATCTCAGAAGCAACGGTAATATCAAAACCGTCTTCACGCGGAATCCCATTTAAAGGACCGCCAAGGCCAACAGAAACATGACGAAGAGCGCGGTCATTCAAGTCCACTACCCGTTTCCAGATAATCCGACGTTGGTCAATTCCTAGCTCATTTCCTTGATGCAAATGATTATCAATCAATGCTGAGAGGGCATTATTAGCCGTTGTGATCGCATGCATATCCCCTGTGAAATGAAGGTTGATGTCTTCCATTGGTAGAACTTGGGCATAGCCACCACCAGCAGCACCACCTTTAATCCCCATAACTGGACCTAAAGAAGGTTCGCGAATGGCAATCATGGTTTTTTTACCGATTTTATTCAAAGCATCTGCTAGACCAATGGTGATGGTTGATTTCCCTTCTCCAGCTGGAGTTGGGTTGATCGCAGTGACTAAGATAAGTTTTCCTACTGGATTTTTCTCAACTTCACGAATCTTATCAAAGCTCAATTTTGCCTTGTATTTTCCATACAATTCAAGATCATCGTCAACCAAACCAATTTTCTTAACAACGTCCACAATCGGTTGGAGTTCAATGCTTTGAGCAATTTCGATATCTGTTTTCATAAGGGACTCCTTTATATTTGATAGATCTATTATACCTAAAATTCGCGAAAATAACATGGTTTTTCCACCTTTTGAATCGAACGTTCGTTTTTTATCTAAATTTTATGACTATACATAGTTAATCCTAATAGCTTCAGAACTTTACTTACGTATCTTTTTTGTGTAAAATAAGCATATGCATATTTTAATTACATCAGGTGGGACGAGCGAAGCCATTGATAGTGTTCGTTCGATCACCAATCATTCCACCGGGAGCCTAGGGAAAATCCTTACAGAAATGGCTCTTGCTAAGGGACATCAGGTGACCTTGATCACAACGCCTACCGCTCTTAAACCTGATCCTCACCCACAGCTTCGACTTCTATTGATCCAGAATGTCGAAGAACTTCTCACACAAATGAAAACGGAAGTCCCTCAACATCAGGTTTTGATTCACGCTATGGCTGTTTCAGACTACACACCTGTTTACATGACAAGCCTTGAGGAAGTTGAGAAAGCTCAAGACCTTCATACCTTTATCCATCGAGAAAATCAGGAAGCGAAAATTTCTTCCAAAGAGGAATACCAAGTACTCTTTCTAAAGAAAAATCCCAAGATTATCTCGCTCGTCAAAGAATGGAACCCTGCTATTCAACTGATCGGCTTTAAGCTTTTAGTCGACGTTTCTTCTGAAGAGTTGATCCAGGTAGCGCGTGAAAGCCTGGTTAAAAATCATGCCAGCATGATCGTTGCCAATGATCTGACCAAGATTCAGAACGGCCAGCATCAAGCCTATCTAGTGACAGATGAACAGGTCCTAGAAGCTTCTACGAAGACAGAAATCGCAGAGGCTATCCTACGTTATATCAAATAAAAAGGAACATATGACACACATTACTTTAGCGGTTACCGGTAGTATTTCCGCCTATAAAGCGGCTGACATTACCAGCCAACTAACCAAATTGGGCTTTGAAGTGAAGGTCCTCATGACTCCTTCAGCCAGAAAATTCATCACCCCTTTAACCTTGCAAGTTCTTTCAAAAAACCAAGTAGGGCTAGATGTTATGATGGAAGACGATCCACAGCGGATCGAGCACATCGACATTGGGAAAGAAACTGACCTCTTTCTTGTCGCGCCAGCCAGTGCCAATACCATTGCTAAATTGGCTATGGGACTTGCAGATAATATGGTCACTAGCACAGCTCTAGCCTTGCCTCAGACCTCAAAAAAATTACTGGCCCCTGCTATGAATACAAAAATGTTAGAACATCCCGCTACCCAACGAAATCTAAAGCTCTTACAAGACTATGGTTACCAGATTATCCAACCTCGTGATGCTGTTCTTGCTTGTGGGGACAAAGGTGCTGGAGCTCTAGCGCCTGTAGAAACTATTGTAGAAACTGTTAAGGAGAATTGTTTATGAGAAAATCATCTTCTATTTCACGAATTGCCATCTTTTTTGCGGTGATGATCACCATTCACTTTGTGACGTCCTTCATTCTGCAATTTGTTCCATCAGGAATTCAACCAACCTTGGTTCATATTCCTGTCGTGATCGCCTCTATCATATACGGTCCACGGATTGGAGCTATCTTAGGACTCCTCATGGGACTCTTTAGCCTCACTATGAATACCCTGGTTATAACACCCGCCAGCTATCTCTTTAGTCCCTTTGTCCCTCACGGGAATCTCTACTCCCTTATCATTGCCATAGTCCCTCGGATTCTCATCGGGGTAACCCCTTATTTTGTCTATCGTTGGATTCGCAATCGTACTGGACTTGTGATCGCTGGAATTGTCGGCTCTATGACCAATACTGTTTTCGTTCTAAGTGGGATTTATTTCTTCTTTGGAAATAGCTTCGGTGGTGGGATTCAACATTTCCTAGCCTTGATTGTATCTACCAACTCTCTCATCGAAGTCATTGCGACAGTACTCATTACCAGTGCAGTCGTTCCATCTCTTGAAAAATTAAAATAACCTTTCAAGCCAAGACCAATTTATCTTGGCTTTTTTTGATGGTGAATTAGCTCTATTTTTTTGAAAAGATTTACAATTATCGCTAGAATTTTCTGAAAAAATTTGCTATAATGTAAGCGATTAAATTATAAGCAAAAAGGAGACGCTTGCATGACCTATCAAGAAAACTACCAAAAATGGCTCGACTTTGCTGAATTACCAGCTTACCTTCGTGATGAGTTGGTCGCAATGGATGAAAAAACAAAAGAAGATGCCTTCTATACCAACCTTGAATTCGGTACAGCTGGTATGCGTGGCTTAATCGGTGCTGGTACTAACCGTATTAATATCTATGTTGTTCGCCAAGCAACTGAAGGGTTGGCCCAATTGATCGACTCAAAAGGTGAGGAAGCGAAGAAACGCGGTGTTGCGATCGCCTACGACAGCCGTCACTTCTCTCCTGAGTTTGCTTTTGAATCTGCTCAAGTTTTGGCTGCTCACGGTATCAAATCTTATGTATTTGAAAGCCTACGTCCAACACCGGAATTGTCATTTGCCGTTCGTCACCTCCACACATTTGCTGGGATCATGGTAACAGCCAGCCACAACCCTGCTCCATTTAATGGATACAAGGTATATGGTGAAGACGGTGGACAAATGCCACCTGCAGATGCTGATGCATTGACAGATTACATCCGTGCTATCGAAAATCCATTCGCTGTGAAATTGGCTGACCTTGAAGAAAGCAAAGCTAACGGCTTGATTGAAGTTATCGGTGAAAACGTCGACGCTGAATACTTGAAAGAAGTGAAAGGCGTTAATATCAACCAAGACTTGATCAATGAATACGGACGCGACATGAAGATTGTCTACACTCCACTTCATGGTACTGGTGAAATGTTGGCTCGTCGTGCTCTTGCCCAAGCTGGATTTGAAGCTGTTCAAGTTGTTGAGGCTCAAGCCGTTCCAGATGCTGACTTCTCAACTGTTAAATCTCCAAACCCTGAAAACCAAGCTGCCTTTGCTCTTGCTGAAGAACTTGGCCGCAAAGTAGACGCTGATGTATTGGTTGCAACTGACCCAGATGCTGACCGCCTTGGTGTTGAAATCCGCCAACCAGATGGTTCTTACCTCAACCTTTCTGGTAACCAAATCGGAGCGATCATTGCTAAATACATTCTTGAAGCTCACAAAACAGCTGGTACCCTTCCTGCCAATGCTGCCCTCTGTAAATCAATCGTATCAACTGAGTTGGTGACTAAGATTGCAGAAAGCTACGGCGCAACTATGTTTAACGTCTTGACTGGTTTCAAATTTATCGGTGAAAAAATCCATGAATTTGAAACACAACACAACCACACTTACATGCTTGGTTTCGAAGAAAGCTTCGGTTACCTGATCAAACCATTCGTACGTGACAAAGACGCTATCCAAGCCGTTCTTATCGTTGCTGAAATCGCAGCTTACTACCGCTCACGTGGTATGACTTTGGCAGATGGTATCGAAGAAATCTACAAACAATACGGTTACTTCGCAGAAAAAACCATCTCTGTTACCCTTTCAGGTGTGGACGGGGCTGCTGAAATCAAGAAAATTATGGATAAATTCCGTGGCAATGCTCCTAAACAATTTAACAACACAGACATTGCTAAGACAGAAGACTTCTTGGAACAAACAGCAACTACTGCTGACGGCGTTGAAAAATTGACAACTCCTCCAAGCAACGTTCTTAAATACATCTTGGCTGATGATTCATGGTTTGCCGTTCGTCCTTCAGGTACAGAACCAAAAATCAAATTCTACATCGCTACAGTTGGTGAATCTGAAGCAGATGCTAAAGAAAAAATTGCAAATATCGAAGCAGAAATCAATGCTTTTGTAGGCTAAAACACGAGGCTGGGACAAAAGTCCTAGCCTCTCAATTATTTTTGGATTGTCGA
>NZ_JVSR01000014.1:0-7662 GCF_001069785.1 Streptococcus parasanguinis | reverse complement strand
AAAATCGCTTAACTTATTTTACTTTAAAGTAGTTTGTCTACATTCTAAAAACAGGATGTTAGGATCCTGCCTTTTTGCTTTCTTACAAACAAGTTGAACAAGGTGATCAGATCTTTTTTCATTTGCTAAAAGAAAAACCTTCTCCAGAAGGGTAGGAAAAGGTTGGGGGATTTAGTTCCAGCTAGCAAAGTCGCAGACACTGAGAATGATCGTTCCAATTTCAATGGGGTCCTCTTTTGCACCCGATTCTAGCCAGGTAACAATTACAGATTCGATCGTAGCGATGAAAATTTCTAGACCATACTTGTATGGAACTTGAAAGTCTGAAATGATGTGTTCTTTAGCGTGGGGAGTATCGTCCAGTGCATGAAGGGTAAAACTTCTTACCAATTTACTAAAGTCCGAGCAACAGGATTGTGACAATGCATATATAAAATCATAATTCTCTTTAATAGCGGTCAACACATTGAGAAAGTTTACCTTGACAGGACTTCCTTCAACGAAGAGGCTATCCAATTCTTGCATCATGTCCATTTTCATTTGCTCAAACATGTCGTATTTATCGACATAATGCAGATAGAAGGTCCCGCGGTTAATTCCAGCGGTTTCGGTTAATTGTCGAATAGTGATGCTGTCAAAAGGTTGTTGTAAGAGCAGTTTCGAGAGTGCATTCCGTAAGTCTGACTTGGTTGTTGTTTGTCTTTGGCGTACCATATGTTCCTTTCTATAGTTGTATAAATCTGTTTCTATTTATTTGATGTTGAAATAATTTATAGGTTAAATAATTTCACGACACTAACAAATAGCATTATACTCCAAAAATATAAATTAGACAATAATTCTCATTTTTGTACAGATAACGAAAAGTGTACAAAAATTTTACAAATTTATGAATGACGGGCATTGACAAGATTTTGTGAAAATCTCACAATAATTAGTGATTTAAATTAATTCCCTCCTAAAAAAATGGTCAGGAAATTTTTAGGAAAAGGAGGAACAAGATGAAGGGATGAACAAAAAACCAGCACGATTTAAAGTGCTGGTTTCTTTATTTGATAAAAGTCGTCACAATCAAATTGAAATTTAAGATGGTTAAGACAATCGCAACGAGATAGCCTAAGAAGGTATTCCATTTTGCATTGACATGCTCTCCCATGATTTCCTTGTTGGAGGTGAAATAAACCAGAGGGAAGATGGAGAAAGGAAGGGCCGCTGATAGGAAGACTTGAGAATAAACCAGAAGGTCATCAAGGACATGTTCCTGATCTCCAAATAAGATCGCAACGATGATGACAGGAAGAAGGGCAATGATCCGAGTCATGAGACGAACGACCCATTGTGGTAAGCGGAATCTCAAGAAACCTTCCATAACGATTTGACCGGTTAGGGTCCCAGTAATGGTTGAATTTTGACCACTGGCTAACAAAGCGATGGCAAAGAGGGTGGATAAGAAGGGACTGGCGATAGCACCGGCAATATGGTTATCCTTGAGGGCGTTGTACATGCTAGAGAAAGCACCGATCTTATCTCCGTGGCCAAAGAAGAGGGCCGCTCCAAGAATCAAGAGGAGGGAGTTGACGACAAAAGCCAAACTCAATTCAATATTTGAATCCCAGGTCATAAAGCGCACTGCCCGTTTGATATCTGCTGGATCTTTGTAATCGACCTTTCGCGTTTGCGAAATGGAAGAGTGGAGATAGAGGTTGTGGGGCATCACCGTTGCTCCGATGATTCCAAGAGCCAGGGTTAAGGCTTCATTTCCTTTTGGAAGCCCAATTCCCAATACTTCTTTTTGAGGCAGGAAGCCAGCGAAGATTCCCCCAATATCTGGTTTGGATAGGAATACCAAGTAGCCAAAAATTGCAAGGATCGTAAGGATCAAGGTTGAAACTATGGCCTCGATCTTTCGAAATCCTAGATGCATAAGGCCCAATAAGAGGAAAACATCAAAGATGGTGATCAGGATAGAAAAGAGCAAGGGCCAGCCAAAAAGAAGGTGGAGGGCAATCCCTGATCCGATGACTTCCGCTAAATCTGTCGCCATCAAGGCAAGCTCAATCACAATCCAAAGGGTATAGCGAAGCCATTTTGGTAAATGATGGGCGGTTGTTTGGGCCAGATCCTTACGATGGACAATCCCTAGTTTACCAGCCATTTGTTGCAATTGCATGGCGATTAAAGACGAGAGAAGAACCACTGATAAGAGGAGGTAGCGGTATTGGGCCCCTCCGACGACACTGGTAATCCAGTTCCCCGGATCCATATAGCCGACAGCTACCAGACTTCCTGGTCCTGAAAAGAGTAGAAGAGTCTTCCAAAAGGGGATGCCTTTTGGCACGTCAATAGACTGGTTGATTTCTTGAAGTGATTTCCTTTCAAACTGTTGTAAACTCACGATGAGCCTTCTTTCTAAGAATAAATCAATTTGTCTCTAATTATAGCATAAAATTTATAATCCTTCATGATAATTTAGGATAACCTTGTTTTCTACTACCTCGATTTCTTTGTAATCTATCAGAAAAGGACTATAATATAGATAGGAAGTAGGAGGGAGGAGAGGAAATGGCCTACATCGAAATGCAGCACTGTTACAAGCGATACACTAGTGGAGAAACGGAGATTCTCGCTAATCAGGATGTTTCTTTTGAGATTGAAAAAGGCGAATTGGTCATTATTTTAGGGGCGTCAGGAGCTGGAAAATCAACGGTTCTCAATATCTTAGGAGGGATGGACACGAATGAGGAAGGGCAGGTCCTGATTGATGGGGTGGATATTTCTAAGCTCAATTCCCATCAACGAACGGATTATCGACGAGATGACGTTGGCTTTGTCTTTCAATTTTATAATTTAGTAGCCAATCTGACAGCCAAGGAAAATGTCGAATTGGCTTCAGAAATCGTCTCTGATGCCTTGGATCCGGAAGCCGTTTTAAGAGAAGTAGGACTTGGCAATCGTCTTGATAATTTTCCTGCCCAATTGTCAGGTGGAGAGCAACAACGGGTGGCGATTGCTCGGGCAGTGGCGAAAAACCCTAAAATTCTCCTTTGCGATGAGCCTACAGGAGCCTTAGACTACCAGACAGGTAAGCAAGTATTGGGGATTTTACAGGATATGTCTCGAAAAAAAGGAGCGACGGTCATCATCGTAACCCATAATGCTGCTTTAGCTCCGATTGCAGACCGTGTGATTCGCATGCATGATGCCAAGGTCAAGTCTATAGAAATCAATGAGTTTCCTCAAGATATTGCTACACTAGAGTATTAGAAGAGGTGCTAGCATGAAACGAAAAATCTATTGGAAGGATCTGTTTGGTTCTTTTACACATTCAATAGGACGCTTTCTCTCCATCTTAACCTTGATGTTGTTGGGAAGCTTGGCCTTGATTGGCTTAAAGGTGACCACCCCAAATATGCACCGAACAGCTAACCAGTTTATTCAGCAACAAAATATGCTAGATCTTGCTGTCATGGGGGACTTGGGATTAGACCAGGCAGACCAAGAGGAGCTTTTAGGACTCAAAGGGGCGCGTGTCGAATTTGGTTCCCTACTGGATCTGACAGTGAAAGGAACAGGAGAGGCGATTCGACTTTTTTCTCCTCCAAAAAGTCTTTCTTCTTTTCGTGTGACCAAGGGGCGCCTACCCCAAAAAGAAGGGGAACTGGCCCTAGCAAGTTTTTGGAAGGATCGCTATCAGATAGGGGATACCCTCACACTCGAAGAAAAGGCTGGAACGCGCTCTAGTTTAAAGCGAAAGCAATTCACCATTGTTGGATTTGTTCAATCCTCTGAGATGTGGTCTCAAAAAAATTTAGGCACTGCCATGAGTGGCAGTGGAAATCTAGATGCCTATGCACTAGTTTCAAAAGAGGTCTTTACGACCAAACTTCCTGTGATAGCGCGGATTCAGTTTGATGATCTGAAGTCTTTAGATTCTTTTTCGCAAGTCTACCAAAAAGGGCTCAAAGCTCATCAAGAAGAGTTAGAAAAACTTCTGAAAGACAATGGAAAGGCCCGCTATCAAAGACTCAAGCAGGAGGCGGATGGGCAGATTCAAAAAGGCCAGAAAGAACTCAGTCGTGCCAAGGAATCCCTCCAGTCAGCTAAAAATCAGATCGATCAGGCTCAAAAACAATTAGACTTGCAGGAGGCCCAGCTCAAGAAATTAGCTCCATTTCTGCCAGCTAAAGAGCAAGTAGCCAGTCAAGAAAAGCTCCATCAAGCCAAAGAACAACTGGATCAGAAAAAGAAGGACTGGACTACAGGTGAATCGGAGCTCGCAAAAAAAGAGGAGGAGCTGAAAAAAGCCCAAAGCGAGCGAGATCAGCTGGAAATCCCAACTTATCATGTCTATGACCGCAAGACCATGCCAGGTGGACAAGGTTACCTGATGTATAGCAATGCTAGTAGCAGTATCTCTGCTATCGGAAATATTTTTCCGGTCGTTCTTTATCTGGTAGCAGCCATGGTGACCTTCACCACGATGACGCGCTTTGTCGATGAAGAGCGGACCAATGCAGGTATTTTTAAGGCGTTGGGCTATCGAACCAAGGACATCATTTTCAAATTTGTCCTCTATGGATTCTTTGCTGGTACGATTGGAACCCTTCTAGGAAGCTTGTTGGGGCATTATTTCCTATCGGGAATCATCTCCAACATTATTACGCAAGGGATGGTGATTGGAGAGAGCAGAGAGTATTTTTATGGGGATATGACTCTGATTGCGCTCGGACTGTCTTTCGTCGCGAGTGTGCTTCCGGCTTACTGGGTTTCGCGTAAGGAATTAAAAGAAGAAGCCAATCTGTTATTACTGCCCAAACCACCGGTATCTGGTTCGAAGATTTTCCTGGAGCGTCTCCAGTTTATTTGGAAGCGTCTGAGTTTCACCCACAAGGTCACTGCTCGTAATCTCTTTCGTTACAAACAACGGATGCTGATGACCATATTTGGAGTGGCAGGTTCTGTTGCTCTCCTCTTTGCAGGGCTAGGGATTCAATCTTCTGTAGGAGGGGTTCCCAAACGCCAATTTCAAGAGATCCTATCATATGAGTTGATTGTAGCCAAAAAAACGAATGCATCAAGCCAAGAAAGCAAGCAACTAACCAATCGTCTGGAAAAATCAGATATCAAAGATTATCGAGCCATCTATAGTAAGGTTATCGAAGATTCTTTAAAGGGTGGACGCGACAAGCAGACCATTACGATGATGGTAACGGATCGTACAGATTTTTCTCCCTTTGTCAGCTTGCGTTCTCTCAAGCAGGGAGAGTCCTTGTCTCTCAAGAAAGGGGTCATCATCAGTAGTAAGCTAGCACAACTAGCCCAGGTTACAGTCGGTGATCGACTGACCTTTGATGGTCATACTTTTAAGGTGGCGGGAATCACTGAAAATTATGTCGGCCATTTTGTCTATATGGATCAGGCAAGTTACCAAAAAATCTACGGAAAGCGGACTTCAGCAAATAGCTATTTGGTGCAGTTGAGAAATCCTTCTACACGAAAAGTGCAGACTGTCAGTCGGGACATGATGGCACTTGCAGCTGTGAAGGCAGTTAGTCAGAATGCTTCGATGATTTCCCTCTTTAACTCAGTTGCCAAATCCTTGGACACCACTATGATGATTCTAGTAGTCGTATCGATCTTGCTAGCCATCGTGATCTTGTATAATTTAACCAATATCAATGTGGCAGAGCGGATCCGTGAATTATCGACCATTAAGGTCTTAGGATTCCATAATAAGGAAGTGACGCTCTATATTTACCGCGAAACCATCTTATTGTCTATCATAGGGATCCTCATGGGATTAGTGGGTGGTTATTATCTTCATCAATTCCTCATTGCCATGATTGCACCAGATGCCATTCTCTTTTATCCCCATGTGGGACTTGGCGTGCTCCTCTTCCCTGTCGGAGGAATGCTCCTTCTCTTGATCCTGTTAGGAATTTATGTTGACCATTATCTTCGAAAAGTAGACATGCTCGAAGCCCTCAAATCAGTAGACTAAGATACAAAGCCGTTAAGCAACTCTTTGGAAAAAGATAAATCCAACGACGAAGCTTCCGCTTCTAGCCTGAGTTTTCATTTCTGGTAGCATGGAATGTTCATAAAACTTTCACCTTAGGGTGGAAGTTTTTCTTCTCTTTGTTATAATGGAGAGAAGGAGAAGATCATGACTAAAATTGCTTTACTTTCAGATATTCATGGAAATACGACAGCATTGGAAGCTGTCCTAGAGGATAGCCGAAAAGCCAAGGTGGATGAATATTGGCTCTTAGGAGATAGTTTGATGCCAGGAACAGGGAGACGGGTCCTCTTGGAGCTGTTAGAGGAGTTACCGATTACGGTCAAAGTCCTTGGGAACTGGGAGGATAGTCTTTGGCGGGCTATGAGGGGGATGTTGGATGAGAACAGACCCAGTCATCGCTACCTCATGCGCCAGTGTCAATATATTCTGGAAGAAATCACACCCCAGGAAATTGAAGACATGCAGAAAATGCCCATGCAAGTCCATAGAGAAATCGCAGGTTTAAAGATCGGCATTACCCACCACTTACCTGATAAGAATTGGGGTCGCGAATTGATCCACATTGGTGAGCAGAAGGATTTTGATCGCTTGGTGACAAACCCGTCTTGTGATATTGCAGTCTACGGACACATTCACCAGCAGTTTTTCCGTTACGGGACAGGCGGAGAACTGATCATCAATCCTGGCTCGATCGGTCAGCCTTTCTTTCTGGAAAAGAATCTTCGCAAGGACCTTCGGGCCATGTATGCCATTCTCGAATTTGATCAAATGGGGCTAAAAGATGTCGATTTTAGACGGGTGGACTATGATGTCCAAAAAGAACTGCAACTCGCAAAAGATCTCCATCTTCCTTATTACCAAGTGTATTATGAAAGTTTGGTCAATGGCATTCATCATACCCACAATCATGAGCTTCTTCATGAGATTGAACAGAGAGAAGGTCATGATCGAGAAATCGATGCTTGGCTAGAGGACTTCTTTCAATAGTGTAACTATTGACATTACAACTAAAAAGAGTATAATAGGAATAACGAAAGTCGTCCCTTGACGGTTGTTCAATAGACTCTACCTTCAAAAACGGGTAGAAAGGAGTGAAGTTATGCAAATTTCGAGTCGCTTTACCATTGGGACTCATGTCTTGATCATGATTGCTCTACAAGGAGAGAAAACAAAAGTAACCAGTGATTTTTTGGCAGGAAGTGTCGGCGTGAACCCTGTTATTATTCGAAAGACCTTGTCTCAGTTGAAGAAAGCAGGATTGATCCATGTAGCGCGTGGGACAGGCGGAGCTGAGCTCGCAAAAGCAGCCGATGAGATCAGCCTGCTGGATATCTATCAAGCGGTAGAATGCTTAGGTTCGACAGGTCAATTATTTGGTTTTCATGACAATCCGAATCCAGCTTGCCCAATTGGACACAATATCCATAATGTTTTAGATGGGAAGCTTGAGGACATTCAGACTGCTATGGAAAAAGAAATGGCTCAAACCACTTTAAAAGAAGTCGTGGAAGATACGCAGAAAAGAATGAATCTAGAATCGGTTTCATAAGAAAAATGAGAGTGGGACAGAAATCGGTAATTCGTTAGAAATCGATTTCGTCGTCCCACCTCCGCACAGTTGAGTAGGGCTGTAAAAGCTG
>NZ_JVSR01000002.1:0-51339 GCF_001069785.1 Streptococcus parasanguinis | reverse complement strand
CGACGAAATCGAATTCTAACGAATGACCGATTTCTGTCCCACTCTCTCTTATAAACTATTCGTTTGATTGATCCCTTTAGTCATCGGACTCCGCAAATACTTGAGTGGCTTTGACTGCTTTCTTCCACCCCTTGTACAATTTCTCTTTGCGAGCTTCATCCATCTTTGGTTCAAAGATTTGAGCTGCTCCATGAAGAGATTTTAATTCTTCCAAGTCCTTCCAATAGCCTACGGTCAGACCTGCTAGGAAGGCTGCTCCTAAAGCCGTTGTTTCCAAGTTTTTCGCGCGGGCAATCGAAATTCCAAGAATATCTGCCTGAAACTGCATTAAGTAATCATTTTTCGCTGCTCCTCCATCTACTTTTAAGACCGGGATAGGAGTTTTGGCGTCTACCTGCATGGTGTCGATGATATCGCGTACTTGATAGGCAATGGATTGAAGGGTTGCCTTGATAAAGTCTTCCTTGGTCGTTCCCCGGGTAAGTCCGAAGACAGAACCACGCGCCTCTTGGTTCCAATATGGTGCTCCAAGACCCGTAAAGGCAGGGACCACATAGATTTCATCCTGGTTCTGAGACTTCAGAGCATAGGCTTCAGATTCAGGAGAACTGTCGATCATCCGCAGACCGTCACGAAGCCACTGAATGGCACTTCCAGCGATAAAGATAGATCCTTCAAGGGCATAGTAGACTTTGCCATTGATCCCATAACCAATCGTCGTCAGCAGGTTATTCTCTGATAACTGCATCTCCTCACCTATATTCATGATGATGAAAGATCCAGTTCCGTAGGTATTTTTGACCATACCAGGTTCAAAGGCCAATTGGCCAAATAGAGCAGCCTGCTGGTCTCCCGCCATCCCTGCAATCGGTACTTGTCCACCGTAGAAATGGAAAGGCGCTGTCTTGCCATAGATTTCAGAGTTTGAACGCACTTCAGGAAGCATGGCTTTAGGAATGTTGAGAATTTCCAAAATCTCATCGTCCCATTTCAGTTCTTTGATATTGTAGAGCATAGTACGGGCTGCATTGGAATAGTCTGTCACGTGGGCAGCTCCATCCGTCAGCTTCCAGACCAACCAAGTATCAATGGTTCCAAAAAGTAATTCGCCCTTCTCCGCACGCTCTTGTGCTCCCTCTACATGGTCCAAAATCCAACGGACTTTAGTAGCTGAAAAGTAGGCATCAATGACTAAACCTGTCTTTTGGTGGAAGGTTCCTACATAGCCTTGGTTTTTAAGTTCTTCAGCCAGTGGAGCAGTTTGACGTGATTGCCAGACAATAGCATTATAAATAGGAAGGCCCGTGTTCTTATCCCAAACAACTGTCGTTTCCCGTTGATTGGTAATGCCGATCGCCTCGATTTGATTGGGCTTGATGCCACTTTCGATAAAGACCTCAGCGATCACCGACTGAACCGAGTTCCAAATCTCATTGGCATTGTGCTCCACCCAGCCAGCCTGCGGAAAAATCTGAGTGAACTCCTTTTGACTAGAGCTAACTTGCTCGCCTTTTTTATTAAAAATGATAGCCCGCGAACTAGTGGTTCCCTGGTCAATCGCCATGATGAAAGTTTCTTGAGACATAAACTGCCCTCCTAAATTAGATACTTAAAAATCTTGTTCTTTCACAAACTAGTATACTCTATTTCATCTAGGATTTGTATCCATTTTTTTAAGAAAATCCGGTCTAACATTTTCCTAGTACTTCCAGCTCTGTCAGGAAAAGTTAAAAGAGCCCTGAGGTTTTTTTAACTAGTATTCAAATGCTTATCAAGATCTGTTCTGATCTAACCGATTTAAGAACTCCATGGTCGGGCTGTCTTGATAAAGTTCTTTGAGAGGAATCTTCTGATAGACAGCTATTTCGTCCGCAGTCACACCGTAACGAATTAATAGATCATAAATACGATTTAAATCATGACGTAATTCATCCGTTATGAGGACATTATCGCTGGTTTCTTTTGTTTTCCAATAATAAGATGGCAGCACTTCCTTGGTTTCAATTAAAATAGTTTGCAACAAAGTCCCACCATGACTGTCTTTCTGAGAAATATCGGCTCCAAGTTCCAACATTTTCTCAAAAACCTTGAAAGACAGGTCAGCCTTTTCCTTAGACGAATACATTTCATATTGGCCATTCCAGCGTTTGATCATGCGCCTGCAGTCAAATACAGCTCGTCCACCGGCTGTTTGGATGACTGGTTGACAAAATGGATTCAGCTCTGTCGGCTCTTCGATAAAGTTAAGATCTGCCCCTCTATCAATGAGTAAGTCTGCAATATCTAAATGTCCCGATTTGATAGCGACTTGAAGGAGTGACTGTCCCTGATCTCTTTTAGGTTTGTCACCCGAAACAGCATTGACTTCTTCAGGCTTTTTATCCAATATCTGACGGACTCCCTCTATATCTCCTCTTCGCAACAACTGAAAGGTTTTTTGCATGGTCTTTCCCCCTCTCATTATAGATAAAAATAACACTATGTTGATACTTTGATCCTATATCTAGCATCTTCATTAAACTGATTATAGCATTTTATGGACTTTACATTGAATTCCTAAAGGGTAAAGATGACAGACTTCCACCGAAGAGGTACAACTCTATTTCTCTGATTTTCGTATAGCCACTAGCCAAGAGGATACAAGGATTTCGAAAATAACTAGAAAGATAATCTGAGGAAGAGAACTTTGAACCAGCATAAGGACAGCCAGACTATCAATTAGCATATGAGCGAGGATACAAGGGACAGCTCCTTTCGAGTACTCCCTAAGCGCTCCAAATAGGAAGGTATTCCCTAAGATCATCAGGTAAAAGATGAGGTAGTTGGACGAACCTGCTGTAATCCAAGGGAGTTGATAGATAGGAATATGCCAGAGGAACCAGACAATGGAAAGAAGCATCATTTTAGGTATAAAGTGCTTACTATAGGAAAGATGATCTTGTAAAAACCAACGCCAACCGACTTCTTCTAGACCGCCATATAATAAGGTCCAGGGGAAATAAAGAAAGAAGGCCAAGAGGGAGTTCCCAGTAAAGCGAACATTCATGAGCAGGATGGAGATTCCATAATAGATGACGGGGATGAAGAATGCTAGGATCCAGGATAGGGGACTTTCTTTTTGAAGAAAGACCTTTTTGAAAAATTTATCCAAGGAGTTGACTTCACCCAACACAAGAGAAAAGACAGCAGCTACAATCATGGGAATCAAGTTCATTAGGATAAACAGTAGTGAGGCCCCCATACTACTCCTATCTGGGAACAACCAAAGGATCACTTGCCCGACTAGAAATGTAGCAAGGAGGGCAGTCAATGCATACCAGATAGCGACTGATTGTTTTGAAATAAATTTGCTCATTTTTCTTCCTTTACAGTTATATACTTCTTTCTTGCAATCCAGATTGCTAAACTAATAATAAGAATTTTACTGACGATAGATAGCTATACCTCTTCATTCACTATCATCTGAGACAAGGAATTGATACAGGCATGGGTTATGACACAGAGCCATAAATTTTGCGTTTTATGATACAAGGCCGACAAGATAAAGCAGTTAGTTAGCAGACCTACTAGAAACGGAAACAATTGAATGACAGCTAAAGAACCGTCGATATAAAAGTATAGTAGATGCCAACTAGACCAAGCTAAAAAGGTGATCAAAGTAGCTGAAAAATAAGGTATTTTTTCCTGCAAAGTTGGTTGAAAGAAATAACGCCAGCCAATTTCTTCAACTCCACCAAAAAGAAGAGCCTTGAAAAAGAGCACTACTGGCAAGACCAACGATTGAGTGGTGATCTTACCACCTAAGATAAATGGGAAAAAGTCGAGTAACAAGAAAACGAGCACCAAGCAATAATTTGCCAAACTGTCTTTGACTTGAAAAAAATCTTTTAGAAGTTGTTTGAAACTAGATTGATAGTAGCCAATACTAGCAAGACTACCCCAAAATGCAGATGATAAGCCACCTACAATAATAGCGATGATACCAAATGATGATGTAAAATCAACCTTGACTCCTCCTGCTCTTAAAAAACAAACCAGAAGGCTGACTCCTAATACTTGACCAAAGGTCCCTAACAAATACATAGATAGGGCTTGCTTTCTACTCATTCGCGATTCCTTTTTCTTTCAATTAATTACCAGTGCTATCTACTTTAAACCCATACTTACCTGCATTTCGTTTGAGCTTCTCAACCAGAGCTTCATTCCGCTTGCTTTTTCCAAAAAAGAAGGGAATAGTCTTTCCATTTCTGAGTTCGATATAGAAAGCATAGCGAGCCCCACCACCAGATCGTCCACGAAAAATTGCATAGGTGATTTGCTTGATCTCTTTCAGTGGGATCCTGCGACGACTGAAACACAGAGCGGCATGGATATAGAAGATTCCACGGTTAATATGGAAGGGAGCAAAGAAGGGACCGCCGCTACGTCTCACAATTGCCCTTCTTCTCAGGAAAAGGAGAACAGTAGAAGAGAGCAAGAAAACGAGCACATATAGAATCGGAGCACTCTCCATTATCTTTCTAAATTCTAACACGCTGTCTTTCATCCTCTACTTCATCTCAACCCATTTTTCATTATCCATGATAAAGGGCTTAGCCAGACCTTCGCCTGTGTAGTCTTGGTACTTGGTCTCTAAGTATTTGTAGACATCTTCCTTGGTCGCAAACTTGATGGCTTGATAGGGTTCTTCAAAGGTCAGCTTTTCGACAAAGAGATAGCCGTCCTTTGCAGGAACTAAAACGCCGACATGGCCGACAAAAAGGGTATTTCCATCCAGGTTATCATGAACGATAACAGAAAGCATGCGCGCATTTTCATTGAACTTGAAATGAGCAAAATACTCTTCCATCTTCTTGGCATGGACCTTGACATCCGTTGTCGCCTCTGTCGGAACCCGTGAATACAGAATGTTAAAGGCTTCCTTGTCTGCCTCACCGAAGATCTTCCCTTTGTCAATCGCATCATTGTCCACGAACAAAAGTTCACTATCCGCTTTCATCTTAGGAATCTCGATGCGATTCTTCAGAAGAGTATAGCTATTGATCCGGCAGTTGGTCCCGACGAAATCGCCCTTTTTCTTGGTCCACAAGTCACTGATCTTCTCAACATTGTAGTCTGTTTTCTTGAAGGTGCTGAAGTCACCCGTCAAGCCGACCGAGCCGACAATGCTATCGTAATCCGTTACTAGACCCAGAAATTTATCTACACTTTCCCGATCCAAATAAGCAGACAAAAGAGTCCGCACTTCTTCGACACTCGCCTTGTTGTTGAGGTTGCTGTAGCTTCCCCTGTAGCGCTCCTTATCTGAACTAGATTTCTGCACAGTGGAACTTTCCTGCTTTTCCTTGGATTGCTTTTGGTTGCTACCACAAGCCGCTAAAGCAAAGATCGCCAAGGCACAGCTAGTAAGGAGCATGATTTTTTTAGATGGTTTCATAAAGTGGTTCCTTTTCTATTGATTAAAATGTTTGTACCATAAATTTTTCATATTGATAATCCTTCTCCTCTATTATAGTTTAAAACTAGGTTAGCTCCAACTATTTTTTACGAAATAAGAAAAGATTATAAGCAGCGAAAAAGAGCTGGCAACTGTCCAGCTCTTCAATATATTACAAAAATCAAAATTAAAACTATTGTTTAATTCGACCAATCTATTTTGGCATGTTCTATTGCGTACTCGGCTTCTTCTTGAGTAAATTTTCTTTTTTCAACAAGTATTTCTAATATCTTTTCTTTCGTAATCTTGCGACCGTTTGCATAAGATTCCGCTTCTTTCACAGCGTCCTCCTTCCAATCGAAATTAACATGTTCTACAGCATAGTCAGCCTCTTCTTGAGTAAATAGTTCAACATTTATAAGTTGCCAAACTAATTTTTCTTTTGAATAACGATACCTTTGAAGTGATTTTGCTGCTAAAACAGCCTGCTCTTTCCAGTCCATATTAAGCTTATATATAGCGTACTGGTTAGCTCCTTCTGAATAATTATAAATCTTTATTTTATTTTTGATAGCCTGCTTCGAAATAGGAGAATCCTTTGACAGTTGCTTAGCTGTTGCATATGCCCTTTTAAATTCTTCTTCTACTAAAGTTGGATGAAAAAGTTTTTTCACAAGCAAATTAAATAATAATTCTAAATCGTCCTCATTTTCATCACTTGAAGAAGTGTATTTTCTATAATCATAATTCTGTGTACTAGAACTTGAAGTAGCGTATTCTTGTTTTGATGATTCAAAATCATCCTTATTTCCATCACTTGAAGAAGAGTATTTTTGTACAGGATTAGTCAACTGTGATCCTGAACGTGAATTTATCCATTTATTATAATTTATTTCATAATCAATTACTATAAGAGCTAGCATTCCTGCAAATAATCCAAAAATTGTAAAAATAAATATCAAAAACTTTTTCATCATGACTACCTTTACTTGTTTTTCTCCAATGAAATTTTCATCCCTCTGGAACTGCTTTCATTAGTATTATATCATGAAATATTGTTCATTTTTATTTACTAGTGTAAAAGTCTCTATGGCTAGTAAATAAAAAAGTGACTGCATTTCAACTGCAATCACTCATTCTATGTGAAATAAAAAATAACAAAGTGTTATAAAAGATTATTTAATCTTGTGTTTGTTCATCTTTTCTTCAAAGATGGCTGTCATAATCTTTCGGAGCTCTTCTCCTTCTTTTTCAGGAAGGTCGCCTTGACGTTTCGCCACTGCATAGAGTTCAGGGTATTGCTTGGCTACACGCTCAACTGTCTTGGTCGTCGCATGCCCTCTGACAAAGAAAGGAATGCGTTTGATCCATTCTTGCGGTACAAGAGCCAGCAACTTCTTACCTGCTTCTTTATCAGAAATCTCAGCTGTGCTCAATCCTTGCTTGATTTGTTCTTGTTCTTGTTCTGTAAAATCTTTTAATTCCATTTAAAACTCCTCATTCTCCTATTTTGTTTATCTAAGAGCACATTATACACTTATGTAGTGAAAACTACAACTAAAGGAACCGAAAAATAGAGCAAGGGCAAGTCATCCCTCACTCTATCTCTTAATCGTAAAATCTTATGAAGGATATTAATTTCCGATTTACTGTGGAGCATCACCCTTTTGCTTTAAATAATAGTCACTTGCCTCAGTTAGTTTTTTATAATAATGATCGTAACTCTTACTAAATTGTCTAATCAGCGGAATAGCGACCTCATAGTAGTGATGGTCCATCAAAAATGTTTTCAGTTGATCTTGAATATTTTTCATTGGACTTGTTTTGTAATCATCACTGTTCAAATAGCGATCATAAATAGAAATTGTGTCCTTATTTTCATTATGCCACTTTTCATTACTTTCTATCGTAGCTATTTTAGATTCATCAGCCTCTTTTAAGTTCTTCAAATCAATAGTAAAATTATTGTTTAATTTAACCAATCTACTTGAGCATGTTCTATTGCGTACTCCGCTTCCTCTTGAGTAAATTTTCTATTTTCAACAAGTATTTCTAATAACCTTTCTTTCGAAATATTGCCACCGTTTGCAGAAGATTCCGCTTCTTTCACAGCTTCCTCTTTCCAATCGAAATGAACTTTTTCTATAGCATAGTCAGCCTCTTCTGGAGTAAATAGATCAACATCTACAAGTTGCCCAACTAACTTTTCTTTTGAATAATGAAACTTTTGATATGATTTTGCTCTTAAAACAGCCTGATCTTTCCAGTCTATATTAAGCTTATTGACAGCGGACTGGGAAGTATACTCTGAATACCTGCCATACTTAGTAAGATAATTTTTAATTTGTTGCTTCGATAAAGGAGATTTCTCTGACCAAGATTTAGCTTTTGCATATGCCCTTGTACTTACTGGTACTAGTAAATTTTCTTTCGGTTCTGGAAAGCTTGATCTATTATGAAATTTTTCATAATCTCTATAATAACCACTTAACACAATAGCTACAAATCCCACCATCAATCCAAACATCGCAAAAATAAATATAAAAAATTTTTTCATAATGTATACCTTTACTTGTTTTTAGTCTAATTTGTTATTTTATGCTTAATAAAACAATATTGTCACTCAACACTAGGAGAATTAACTTCTCCAGTCACTCAAAACAATTCCTATAGAATCCTTCAATAACGGTTTTATTAATCCCTGTTTAAATATAGCAACTCATTCTTAATGATGTTAAAAAATGAGTTGGTTCCATAAAAGACTCAACATTTGTGACAGGACCACCAGGCAATGTCATTCCTTGCCTAGACTCTTTCTCACGATCCATAACAAGAACTCTATCGCCGTCTCTTACCATACAAAGATTTGTGAATTCTAGAGTCTCATTCATAGCCCTATTTCCTAGCTATGTTTCCATTTTTTCTTATCGACAGCCTAACATTTCATCCTAGTCACCTTTTAGTTGCACTTGCGTATGGGCTAGCAGGTCTCCTAGATGCCTCTTATCATTTCTAAACATTGTCATTGCCAGTAGCAAAACTGCGAGGAGAGTCGCCGAAATAGAGAGGCTAATGGATAACACATCAAACTCACTATAGAAACCATGAATCGTGCCCATATGACCGATTTGCCAAGGTAAAAATTTAATGGTGTTTCTGATTAAGCTTGCCTGCACTGTTTTTTTCTGGTAGACCAGTTCAAGTCCCGCTTTTACCTTCCCAAAACTGCCATCATTTTTATAATCCAAGAATGTGAACAGGAGCGTGATTGGCAAAACAGAGGTGAAAAATACAAGCCACTGTGACTGAATTTCTGTAAACTCTGGGACGCCATTAAAAAAGATGATGTAAATAAGCATCGAACCTAAAAACAGAAGTACTAAATAAGCTAGAATGAAAAGATAATCAAACAGAAATTCTGTCATTCTTTTTTAAAATGAAATAGGATTGATTGCTAATATCTTCATCACTGTCTCCCCCTTTCTCATCTCCTATTATAATATAAGGGCACGAATAAAGAAACTATTAATAAAAAAGAAAGACTGCAATCTTTCGATTCCAGTCTACTTCATTCCTAATTTTCTCTATAAATAACAAATCCATTCGGTTGAATGATCAATCGATCATCGGAAATGGTCCCATGGCTGATCAGATCTGCTTGTCTTCTTTCTAATACAAATTCTTTCTTAGAGTGGTTAAAATAGGCTTTAAGAAACTGTCCTTCATGCTGCCATTCTACTGCTACTATATCTGGCTCTACTTCTTCTAAGCTCACTTTACCATGTTGAATCATGCCCGCCACTTCTTTTCGTAGCTGGATCAATTCCTTCATAAAGTTCAGCATGTCATTGTCCGCTGACACGCGCTCCCAAGGCATGACACGGCGGCAATCTGGGTCTGGGCCACCGATGAGGGCTAGCTCCGTTCCATAATAGATACAAGGCGTTCCTCGTTGCAGATAGAGGAAGGAAAGAGCAGACTTGACGGACTGAAGATTGCCTTTAGCCGTTGTCAGGATGCGTTCTGTATCATGGGAGTCCAAGAGGTTGAACATCACCTCAGAGATCTGCTGCCTGTAGTACATAGACTGGCTATTGATCTCCCAAATGAAGCGTTGCGTCTCCTTATGTCCTCGCAGGAAATAATCCTTGATACTTTCAGAGAGCGGATAGTTCATCACGGCATGGAACTCATCACCATTGAGCCAAGGTTGGGACGAATGCCAGATTTCCCCGAGGATATAGAGGTCTGGCTTCTTGGCCAAGACCGCCTTACGGAAATCCCGCCAGAATTGATGGTCGATCTCATTAGCCACATCCAGTCGCCAAGCATCAATATCAAACTCTTCAATCCAGTAAGTCGCCACCTTCAAAAGATAGGCCTTCACCTCAGGATTAGCCGTATTGAGCTTAGGCATATAGCCCGCAAAGGCAAAAGCATGGTAAGACAAGTCGCGACTATTCCACAGATTTTCTGAGGAGACAGGGAACTCTTTAATATGGAACCAGTCCTTGTAAATCGAATCCTCCCCGTATTTGACCACATCCTGCCATTGGGGTGAATCATAGCCAATATGGTTGAAGACGGCATCCAGCATAATCTTCATCCCACGCGCATGGGCCTCTTTCACTAGCTGGCGGAAGGTGTCCTTATCACCAAAATGTCGATCAATTTCAAAATAATCAATGGTATCGTATTTGTGGTTGCTTGGAGATTCAAAAATCGGGCAAAGGTAGAGCCCTGTAATCCCTAACTCCTGCAAGTAGTCCAAGTGATCGATGATCCCTTGTAAATCTCCACCAAAGAAATCCAATACTTGAGGAGCAATAGAGGCATCCCAAGGGCGGACGCCTTCTGGTGAAATGGCTGGATTCCCATTGGCAAAGCGCTCAGGAAAGATTTGGTACCAAACCGTCTGCGCCACCCAATCTGGAACAGCACACCCATCAATCTCATGGATAAAAGGAAGCTTAAAGCCGTTCATGACGAAGTCCAGGTTCTCCTTGGTGTAGGCTGCTACACCTCGATCTCCGTACAAGGTCTTCTCTCCCGCCGTGGACTCTAATTCAAAGAGGTACTGGATCCGGGCATGGCGGACAGATACCGACACTTGCCAATAATCAAAGAGGTCGTCTGTCGTCACCTTGTCCATTTCCTTAGTTGCCTCATAAAGATCCTCTATAAAAATAAAGGGATCCCCATAGTGCAAGACAATCCGTTTGATATCTTCTTTCTTGGTCCGGATGCGAATATGAAGCTGCCCGTCCTTATAAAGATAGGCATACTCCGATTCAGGCCGATGATAAATCGCTGTTAATTCCATCTGTCTCGTCTCCTACTATACTCTCTTTTCATCATTTACCACTTTATGCAAACGATTACATAAAATCATTTATTAGTATACAACTTTATGAAAAGGTTTGCAATATGTTGAGAGAGATAATTTTAGACTACTAACTTTTTATAATTGTATTGCACACAAAAAGCCCATCAATTGGGCTTAAAGATTTTTGTTGAAGCAATGACTTTACCTTATAAGCATCACTTTATACTGTTTCCTACTAAAATATACTACAGATCTATATTTCTGTTAATAGTTTATTGAACAGTTTTTCGAGCTTACTAGTATCTCCATAAACTGTTCCATCCATATATAAGTGATAGATATCATCATCTAAACCAATTGAAATTTCACATTCATAGCCTTTCATCAAAGCTAAAGAACGGATAACTTCTCGTTGAGTACGACCATTTCCTTCTCGAAATGGGTGAAAATAATTTAGATTATCTAATATCTCAGCTAAACTTTTACAAATCTCAATTTTATTATTTGCGTTCAGTAAATAGTTTGAAAGCAAAGTATTTAAAAATTTTTCTGCCATATCAAAAGACTGAACTGGCATAAAAGCATTTCCACTTTTAGAGATATTTACTTGACGGTATTGACCTGCCCAAGTATACATTCCTTCAAAAAGAAACTTATGAATCTTTAAAATATCTGAAACAGTATTTACTTCAATTGGATTAATAAACAGTTTTAAACTTTGACTTGCTACTAAACGATATTCTAATTCTCGTGCTTTATTATCATTTTTCTCATTAAATTTATTTATGAGAACAGATGAATGGGGATAGGTGTATAAATTATCAGGGTCTATATAATCATACCCTTCATATATTTTTCTGACCATTATCCAACTCCTAATGCAACTGCCTCTTCTCTCAGTCGCTCCACGTCTTCTACCGTGGGATGCCATCCTTCAATCATATTGGTGCTCAGAGCAAACCAGACACTCTTAAAAACCTTTTTGTTGTCAAAAATCACACCCATAATCATCATTTTTTCTTTATCTACATCTAAGGTCATATTCTACCTCCGTCCTATTATTATAGCATATTTTAAATCATTTTAGTTCTCCTATTTAGTACTTACCCTACACAAAAAGCCCAGCAAATGGGCTTTCTCATTATCAAAATAACTGATCTTCATTCCTTACTTGTATGCCGCTTTCCAAGACTTAGCGCTTGCTCTTCTGACATCTGAACCACCTTAGAAAAATTAGTATTGCGAGGCATACTGTCCAAAGAGTACCAATAAACATCCGCACTCCCATTTCTGGCTACATAAACTACTGGAGCCAGTTGACGAGTTGGTGCTACAGGTTCGACAGGTTGGACTGGCTGAGCTGGTTCTACTGCTTGACTCGGTTGAGGGGCTTGACTTGGTTGCGTCTCTACAGAAGGGCTGGCTGGTTGTGGTTGGCTACTTGGTTCTGTCGGCACTAAAGATGGCTTGGCAGTCCCCTTCAGATAGTCAATGGTCGCATTCTTAGAGTAGTTGTCCAAGGTCACGGTGGTGATCCCATAAGCATCTACCGACTCTTTGGGACTACTTAGATGGATAGGTAAAAGGTTGCCATCTCGATCAATTCCTACATATTGCAAGGTCACCTGCCGAGGAATTAATTCATCACCAGTATAGACCGGGGTCACCTTGTAGTCTAACCAGTAATTTGGGTGGGTGGCCAGCCAGCTATCGAGTCGTTTCTCGTAGTAGAGCATGCCCTCCACATTACTATCCGCTGTCCCTTTATAATTCCCCGTATTGGTCCAGGCAGTTAGAGGAACCAGATTTTTCCCTTCATTGGTCAATCCACTAAACTGATAGCCGATCAAATGCCCTCTATGGAACAACCAGGCCTTCTTTCCTTTATTTCCATAAGCAATCTTATAATTGTGCCAGCCAACCGGATTATAGTTGAGACGTGGTTCTCTTTTTTTCTTTGGCTCATCCTTGTCCTGCAGCTGAATATGTGCCGAAGTCGCCCGACTTAAATGATCAAAATCCCCCAGTACAAGCTGCTTATTGCCATTAAAAGGCAGTAGATGAAGACTCTGGTAATCCAGTCCAGTTTGCTGGGCTTGAGCCCCTTGAACAAAAGCAAAGGATATAAAAACCGAGACGATCGCAACAATAACATTTTTCAAAAACCGTTTTGTAACCATGATTGAAACTCCCACATTTCTATCTAGTGATATTATAGCAGAAAAAAGAGGTTACAGAACAAATAACTTTTTAGAAACTATTTTATGCTATTTTTTATTACTTCCAGACTTTCTGGAATTTCAAAATATTAATTTTAATTGTATTCATCATTCCATTTGAATGTATGGTAAAATAACTAAAATAATGCTAAAAATCAACGTTAAAACGATAAATGCCACGCAAAGTAGCAAAAATAATGAGAATGCAACCTCTACTTGCTTGTGCTGTAATCATCGTTTATTCTATACTAAAATCAGTCATATTGCTACTTTATGACAAACTACATCATAAAATATAGAGGAGGTCATACAACATGACATTTGCTGAAAAATTAAAATCCATACGTAAACAAGTAGGGATGTCACAAGAACTTTTAGCTGAAAAAATCGGTGTATCAAGACAGGCTGTAACAAAGTGGGAAACTGGTGCTGGTATTCCAGATATCGAAAATATGATTTCCATCTCAAACCTATTTAACATCTCTATCGATGAGCTAATCTGTAATGAAAGAACTAGTCTTAAGACAAGCAAATATCTTTTTGAGAGTATCACAGAGTATGATATCGATAAGATCAAGAGCTATGATATGAAATTTGGAGGCGCAGAAAAGTTTGTATTGTCCGGATACAAGGGAGAAAAGATTCGAGTTCGTCTGGTATCCAATCTTCTTTCTACACTTCAAAATGATTTTAAAGTAAAAATTGATGATAGTAGAAAAAGAATTGACCTAGATGTAAAACGTTACAATGGTGTAACAGAGGCAACGGCTAAAGAAACGGTCAGTATCTTTGTGCAAATCCCAACTCGCTATATTAGTCACATTGAATGCGCGGTTCGTGCAGAGTCTGTAGAAATTCACTCCCTAGAATGTGACAATATCGAACTTGACCTTAAAACATCTCGTATTACCCTAGAAGATATTTCAGGTAAAGTAAAAATAAACTGTAATCTTGATATGGAAGTATTATGTCATTCATTAAACGGTGAAATTGACATTAACCAGATTTCAGCAACATCCAGAATTCGTATTCCTGAAAACAGCCTATTTACTGCTGTCACCAAAGGGATTGGAACAAATATTTATTATGAAAAAAATGGGCAAAAAACTGAATCATTCGATTCACCCGATGCAGATAATATAATTGAATTGAATGGTATTAAGAGTGAACTAGTTATCTATACAGCTGAAGAAAGAGGGTAACTAAATGAATGTAAATTATTTAAAAAGATACATCATCAGTTCTTATGTACTTGTTTGGGCACTCATTATTTTTGTAGCAGCTCCTGCAAGTTTAATATTTAAGGTTCCACCTGTTATCATGTGGATTGTACGAAATATCGTCGCATGGTCTCCATCATACCTTCTTTTATTTGGATGGAAGTATTTCAGGACTGATGAGAAAAGAACAACTTTCCTTAAGCGGTGTTTCTCTGCTAAAGTGTCGTTACTCCCACTTCTATCTTCATTTGGTCTTACATTTGGGCTCAGTATTTTATCACTCTTCCTCTACTCACTTATGACCCAAAAAACAATGTTCTCCTACATCAATCTAGGAACCGTATCATTGCCACTAAGTATATTCTTATCATTTACATCAGGTCCGACTGGTGAAGAATTAGGGTGGCGTGGTTATATGAGAGAAGAATTTAATAAAAAATATCATTTTTTTAAATCCTCTATTTACCAAGGCCTAGTCTGGTGTTTCTGGCATACACTTCTGTGGGTTGTAGATTCAAAATTTACGGACTGGCGGGCCGTTCCTTATATTATTGCTAATATAGTTGTGATTACATCTATTACTATTTGTATGAATATTATTTTGGAAAAATATAATAATCTGATTTATTCTATTTTCATGCATTTTGGCTTTAACATCGTTTATGTATTTTTGGATGCTGATATCGGATTTTTTATCATTTTGACCTTACTATACCTACTTATCACACCGATTGCAATTCATATACGAAATAAAACTGTGGAGAGATTATAGTGGGAAAATCCCTCCATTAACCGTACAAAATTTCGACTTCGAAGGTCCTCCTACAACTGTTTGTTTAACTTGTTTCAAACATGAATCAGAGTGATAGATTGTAAAATCATATAAAAAGAACACCAACAAAAATCATCTGTTGGTGTTCTCTTCATATTTAGATTTCGGAAAAAACTCTTGTCCATGTATCAGTGGCTACCCTTTATCTCTATTTTTCATGAACATTGTTTTATAAACAGCAGATTACAGTCTTAATCTATGTGGAGATACACACCTTTCCTAAATCAACTTATATTCATACCACTCTTCATCTACTTTCTGAAATCCCAAAGCCAAAAACATTCTTTGACTTTGAGTATTAAAAGGATAAATTTGAGCAGTTACCTTAACCATTTTTTTCTCTTTGGCCAGCTGTATCATTTCAGAAATACACCGTCTTCCGATCTGTAAATTCTGATACTCTTTGCTGATCACTATAGAAAGCTCTGAATTATCTTGAAGTGTCACATCTCCAACTAACACTCCCTCATATTGGATATAATAGCACGAACCATGTGAAGTTAGGTAATCATACATTTTATGAAGTTTTGTTACATCGTAAATCTGATCAGTATTATCCACTTGTTTGCAAACCTCACTATCCTGATACCAAAGAAGGGAGATGGCATCATTTCTATAATAAGGAATAAGAGTGATCCGATCATCTACTATTCTATTCATCATGACTTGTTCTTATTTCTATTTAGAGGGTTCTTCCGATACTTCAATATTCCCCATCAACCAATTGGACATCTTTTTGCCCTTGTCTTTATAAGGGTTAGGGGGAAACAAGGTAAATGGGGGAATGCTGGCATCTGGGAAGAATAGTTCTACACTTATCGTTCGCTCGCGATTATGATCGACGTAGGCTGTAAAATAGATATGGTAATGTCCGCTCACATCACCACCATTATCATACTCTCCTCTAGCAGTATTTGGTAAGAGCGTCACAGATTTTATGTCTTGCTTTTCCTGGGCTAAGTGTGCGATGATCTCACTCTTAATAGCAGCCTCATGATTTCTGACGAAATTCCCATCATCACTATATCCAGGATGCTCACTAAGAGAATAGAAAACAATAACCACCAGAAAAGGTAGGGAAATTAAAAAAATAATCAGCTTATTCGATTTTAACATGTGGGTCCTTACTAATCTGAATCAATATTAAGAAATCTCACCTTATAGCCATCTTTGGTATATAAAAATTCTAATTGAAGGGTCATATCCACTAATTCTGAATTAGAAGTCATCTCATATTCAACGGTAAACCCAGAATGGTCATTATAATCATAAATCTCCAATTGAGAATACTCATAAGGTAGATGGAAATTACATGCCACTCCATATTCATCAATCGTGTCAAAATCATTTAATTCAAGTGTTTTTTCAACATATCCAAAGAATTCATTTAAATAGTCAATCTCAGATTCGTCAACATAATTCTTTATATCTTCATAATATTTTAAGTGAATATCTTTTAAAATATTTGTGATAACCTCTATAACTTTTTCTCTTTTTAAATCTATCGAAAAATCCCATAGGGAAATCCTTTCTCACTGTACATATTAGTTTACTGAGATGTACTTATCCCATCGCTTTAAGGGCCTATCCAAATAAGAATATGCCTGATTTTTTATCTAATCTAGGAATTATGAATTAATTTCTCCAATTCTACTTCTGAAAGATATCCATGATTGTATAGTTTACTTAACAAGGCTTCATCTACGGTAATTTCATAATAGTCAGTCACAAACTCATGAAATCTCTCAAAGCTATCAAAGAGGTAAGATAGCAACCATTCTCCGCCATCCTGATCTTGGTAAGTCTGTTGATGCGCGTGACCGTCATACCAGATAAAGAAGGTTGTTTCATCTTTTTGTTCTTCTGAATAAAGTGAGACATACTTTTCATCCAGTCCTTTATAAAAACTATCGATGATATCTTGATTCCACTCGTCAGCACCAAACTGGCTTAAACTACTTTCATGATCAAAGCCTTTTATAAGGATCATTTTATCAGTCAAAATCACATCTAAAGAATCACCAGATCCATTATCAATAAGATAGCGGACTCCATAGTCTTCCTCAGTCTTAATCACGAGTCTGAGCCAATCCTCACTCGGATCTGTCAGATATTCGTCAATGACTAGCAAGGCATCTAAGCGAGTCTTTATCTTGTCCCAATCAATCTTTCTCATCTCTAAAAACCTCCATCTTATTCTTGCTATTTATCAAGATCACAAGCCCTATAACGAGCTGTTAGATAGCCTGAAAAGCTAATCTGAGGGATATTCCACTCATTAGGCAAATAAATCGAACAATCTACCTGATCTCCAAGAGGAGAACTTGCTGAAAAATCATATCTTCCCAAATCTTCGTTATTGGAATTTCTTTCAACTTGACTCAATCTGCTAGTATTGAACCAGTCTTTAAACAGTAACCAGATTTGCTCGGCAGCTTCGTTTAATAGGGAGACTTTCAAGTTGTAGCTGATTCCGACTCTACATCTTTTTTTGAATCCTGACTCATCAGCCTTACAAACTTTTATCGATCCCTTATCATACTGCCAGTTATCACTATCTAATAGGGGAAATTGAGCAGATAGATTGTCTTTAAATCCCTGCATAGTATCAAATAAATCTTTGGAGGCAGCTTCGAATAATTCTAGTTCTTTCATAGTCTTCTCTTTAATTTTCATAGCGAATCACATTTTGATTTAATCTGCATCAACCCAGATCTGGTATTTTTGACAATGGAGACATCTAAACAAATAACCACAGATAGGCCCGTCTTTAACCAAGTAGTCTTCTACATCTTTATATTCTTCACGCGCTTCATAGTCTGCCAAGACTTGCTCAGCGATTCCCATATCCTTCAATTCTCGAGTTCCAACTGTACCCAGGTAAGCACAATAATCTTGGCAACAAGAAAGCCAATATTCTCCCTGCCAACTAGAGTAGCCTGGGGTCTGACAAAAAAGCAGCTGATTCTTTTCTGGATCCAATTCACCTTGCCACTCGGCATCTTGGATAAATTCCGCATCGAATTTCTTAGCTGCTTGACCGTTTGCAATACAAGTTGGGCAGAGATGTACTATCTCTTCAATACTATAGGGTCTAAGAGTATAATAAACATTACTTTCTTTCCCACAAGATGGACAAAGCTTGGCTTCTCCTTCAACAAATGAACCTGTAGCTAAGGGATCTGGATGATAGAGAAAATGAGGCAAGTTTTTTAACAAGTCCTGTCTTTGCTTCTTCTCTTCTTTTCTTAGAGGACGAGGAAGGGCAAAACGATCGCCATGACTCTGACTCATTTCTTGTAAACAGCTCAGTTTCTTTAATTGTTTTCGGTCTGGTTTATCTAAAATTTCGGTAAATAAGCTATAGGCACTGGTGTAGAGACCCAATTGCTCATAGAGATCAACTAAGACTTTCTTAGCTTCTAAATCATCAGACTTAGCTAATTCATCAGCTAAATCATAGAGTTCCGCAACACTGGAAGAATTTCCATCTTGTTCCAGGTATTGCTTTTTTAAAGTAATATACTTTTCTAGAAATGGATTCATGGGACTACCTTTCTAATGGAATATAAGAACCTTAACAAATAGTCACTAAGACATTCCCCTTGTGGTTTAAGATTTCCTTGTAAAAGTCTTTCATTTTGACAAAGCAGGTTAAAATATCATCCTTGATTTCTTCCTCTTCCTCAAGATAATCCCAAATATCAGGATACAAGTCGGCTTTCTTGCATGCTTCCATACTAAAGTATTTCAAAGCCTTGTCCATATCAAATTCTTCTAAAGCTTGACTGATAGCCGCAATTCTCGATTTTTCAGTATAGGCGATATATTCAGATACATCCTCTAGAGGAGTCACCCCTAAAACAGCTTCTCTCAAGGGATTGTCATCCAAAAATTCTGAACTACTAAATCCTGTCATGACAAAGAGAAGAGCATCCCACATTTTGTCGATATCTATTATGATATCATGAGTGTCAGCGGAGTCCTCAGCAAAGTCTAACAAGTCATCTTCTTGGTTAGAAAGAGCTTTTATTTGTTCTAATTCATTGTCTGATAAATATTGATAATTGGCAATCATTCCCATGATTTTTCTCCTTTGAATCTTGTAGGATAATACTGATATTTCTAGCTCTATTTCTATAGAAAATGCTATAATGGAGCTAAGAAATTGTTTTATTGAATGTTAAATAAAGGGAAATAGTAATGTTCACTAGTATTGTTTTGGGTTTTTATGCTCTTTTCTTTCTATCCTTATCCTTTACTATCTACCTCTATATCAGACTTGTAGTTGCGGTTAAAAAAGGCAAAGACATTCCCAAATGGATTTACAAACTTGGCCATGCTGTTCAAGGAAGAATTCACGTTGACTATGAAGAAATCACTGATGCTAATGCCCTTAAAGAGATTCATTGGTTCTTGCTGATCTATTTAATCGTAAATCTACTCGTATTGGCTGTCCTCTACTATCATAGTAATAGCTTTCCTCAAGCCATTTATGAATGTTTGAAAAAACAATTTTTCATCGTACTTGTTAGTATGGTTTTAAAAAGTATTGGTAAATTTGTTGTACTGGCAATAAGCAAAAACTTTCATAACAGTCATGTCTATGCATCAACCAACGCTGTTATCGGGACAGCTTTTTTAACAAGTTATGTTTTTATGTTCTGCATGATGATGAGTGGTCTTCCAGCTCAACCAGTTCCAGTAACCATTCAAGATACCACTGTCATCATCGGTGAAACCAAGGCTTCCGAGCTTTTAGACCAAGGCTATACCTTTGGAGATAAAGGAGCAGAGAGTTCCATCACCAATCCCAAAAACGACCACTTCTACTACGGTCAGCTTCTTGAAGTCAAGCGGGATGATCAGTCCTGTGGCTTTATGAGCCTTACTCCTACTGGAAGAGATACTGATCAACTCAAAAACTGCGTCATCACCTATTACAGAACACCTAAGGATAGCAAGCAACTAGAAAAAATTTCCATCAATCATGTCAAGCTAGCAAATCTCAAACTCCAAGACTTTCAAACACGAAAATTAATCGATATCTTTGAAGTCAATCCAGCTGATTATAATGTCTCTGATAAGGATACCAACTTCATTCTGACTATTCAAACAGCAGATTACGACCTCTGGAAAAGATACCGGATTGAATCCAAGTTCAATTCAGATGGTTCCCTAGATAGCTATGGAGTCAGAGCCCAGCATAGCATGTGGGAATGATTCACCATTTCCCACTTTATCACATAAGCATTAAACTGGAAAAATATCGTCGACAAGTTTATAGGTTTCGATGAATCGAAGGCCAGAGGAACCTTTATCTCTAGTGATTTCTTCATAAATATCTTCTAAATTTTGGGCAGGTGCTAACATCCAAAGACTAAAAGGTCTAAGTTTCACCTGTCCAATTTTTTCAATATTTTCTAATAATTGCCCTAAATCTTTGTGATTGAACCAGCAATCTGTAACGAGAGCAAACTTTGTATTGTCCATCTTACAGGAGATTTGACTGGTCAAAAAATCATCGATGGAGGGCTTTTTTGTTTGTAAGAGGCGTGTGCAAGCCAAATGATACTCAAGCTTTCTAGGACTCTGCTCAACCATAGATACAAAGACAAGACCATACTGGTCTTTGAACTTAACAGTAAGGAGATCTCCTTCTTCAAAATAAGGTTTACGTTTAGTTTTGGCTTTAGTGACCTTTAGAGGTCTAGGATTTTCAGTTTGCAACTGGATAGCAAGTTTATCCAAGACCTTTTGCCTTTGCTTCAAAGCCTTTGAATCTATTTCCAACCAAAATGGATCAGCCCCTTTTTTGATAAGCTCCAAGGTTTTATCTCTAATATCGTCTGTCAGGTGACCAATCTTCCACAGTGAGTAGGCAAGAGCAGTCCAATAAATTTCTGTAAAAAAGTCTGTTTGACAGTAATCTTTCTCTGCATCGAGGATATACTTGATGATATTCGTCACATGTTCACCATCTCTATAGCGACCAACTACTTCATTGTAAATATCATAACCTTGATCACTGTCAATTATTTTAACGCCATCAATAGCCATTCTCAACTCCTAATGCTCAATCGACATCTTATTGGTAAATCTCAAAGCTTATTTAATCTTATGCTTGTTCATTTTCTCTTGGAAAATATCTGTAAGAATTTGTTGCAATTCTTGAGCTTCCTTTTCAGGAAGTTGGCCTTCTTGTTCAGCTACTGCATACAACTCCGGATACTCGAGCGAAACTCTCTTAACAGTACGTGTAATGGCATGTTTTCTAACAAAAAATGGAATCCGTTTAATCATATCTTGAGGAATTAATGCGATAATCTTATTTTACAAGATAGGTTTTCCTGATTTCCATTTTCATGATAGATATTTCTCCTTAAGAAGCTAGATAGTGCTAGATGTTTCTCTTTACTGCTCAATCCGTCTACTCAAGCAGTGGCATACACTCATAAAGAACTTTGTTTGACTATTGAATATCTTCCATCGCTTCTTTCACATATTCTTCGACATCTTCAATCTCTACAAACAGCGGGTCTAAGTGGCATAAGAAGTGCCAATCTTCGGTGCCGCGTTTTCTGTAGAGAATCGCTTCGCCGTCTTCACTTCCGAAAAAGCTTCTGTCAACTTCATACCCTTTGTTTTCTAGAAATACTTTTGCCTTGCGGAAGTTTGCTTCTCGTGCTTCGACATAAGCTTTCACTTCATCGTTATTCACGACATATGCATCTACTTTTGTAGCTCCTTCGATCATTTTATCGTTTTTAACGGATAGATTCGAAATTTCTTTCCAAATAATGTCCACATTTTCCTCAGAATTAAACGAAAATCTAGATAAAGGGACAATATTTCCATTGAAGACAATCTCCATATAATCCGGTAGATTTTTTGGATTAAAATACTCCACATCAAAACTATCTTCTTTTTCTAAAGTATATCCCGGGATTTGCGCTACAAAGGCTCTTCCCTCTTCTAAAGAATCAAACACGACTAAATCTTTTGAATAATTGTTTTGGTAAAATTCTAATAGATACATCCTTAATCCTTTCAATATTTAGATAGAAGATAGTTTTTTAGCAAACTAATATACTCAACACGTGAGGATAGAGATTCAAGCATTCTTTTTACTAAATAGGATTGATTGCTAAAAATTTCACCAGCTTACCTCCTCTTGTCTCATCCTCAATTATAACACGTTTCCACTCACATATCAGATATTTATTATTGGACCAAATAACCTTTTGAAATAGAAAACAAGCTCACCAATTCATCAAGTCTATATTTTTTATGAGATTCTTCATTAATGCTAAAAGATTTACAGTTTAAATTTTATTAAAAATCCTTGTTCATGACCTTACGTAACGATGTATAATAGGTATGAGGAGGTGGGTAATGATGGCTAAATATAGAGCAATTCCGGAAGGATTTATGACAGTGGGGGAACTTGCTAAGAAAATGGGCATTACCATCCGTACTCTACAATATTACGATAAAGAGGGGCTACTTTCCCCATCGGCAGAAAGTGAGGGAGGTCGCAGGCTTTATACCGATAAAGATATAGTGCTACTCCATCAGATTCTATCATTAAAATCATTAGGCTTTTCTCTCAAGGATATAAAGGGGCGTTTGATCTCTTTGAAAACACCTGATGATGTTGCTAAGGCTCTTACAGAGCAAGCAGATATTCTTCGTAAAAATATTGAACAACTTAAGGATTCTTTAGTCGCAATAGAGCAGTTAAAGGCAGAAGTTTTACAAATACAGACGGTCAATTTTAAGAAGTATGCAGACATTATTGTCAATCTACAGATGAAGAATGACTCCTACTCTCTCATTAAGCGCTTTGATGATGATACGCTCGACCAGATACGCAGTCGATTTGACAAAAAAAGCGGGCAAGATTTTATGGATAGGTTGAACCGCCTAAGTGATCAAATCGTAGAGCTTCAGAAAGAAAATGTACCAGCTGAAAGCGAACAATGCCAACAGGTTGTGCAAGAATACTGGAGTTTGATTATGGAGTTTACAAATGGTGATATGAGCATGCTTCCGAAGTTGATGGAAATAGGGAATATTGATACCGCCTCAAACGCTTGGGAAGAAAAGCAAAAAATCGTTAATGATTATTTAGGGCCTGCTTTACAAGTCTATTTTTCAAGGCTTGGAACCAATCCCCTTGAGGAGGTAGAACCATGAAAGACGCAATAGAGGTTTCTGGATTAAAGAAAAGTTATGGTAGCAATATGGTTCTTAGAGGTCTCGATTTTCAAATCAAACAAGGAGAAATCTTTGCTCTGCTCGGAGTGAATGGAGCTGGAAAAACAACAACGCTTGAATGTATCGAAGGTCTGAGAAAATATGACGAAGGCACTATCGTTGTAAACGGGAAAACCGGAATTCAACTACAGTCCTCCTCTCTACCCGCTCACATCAAACCGATAGAAGCCATAAAGCTCTTTGCAAAATGGAATCATACATACATTGATAATGCTATGCTAAAGGCCCTTGGCATAAAAGAAATGAAGGAGTCGCAATACATAGAATTATCCACCGGTCAAAAAAGAAGATTACATCTTGCTCTTGCACTTATCAGTAATCCGGATATTATTTTTCTCGATGAACCGACAGCGGGACTTGATGTTGAAGGAAGACTATCCCTCCATGAAGAAATCCGAAAGCTCAAATCACAGGGCAAGACAATTGTTTTGGCAAGCCACGATATGGCCGAAGTTGAAACCTTATGTGACCGCATTGCTATTTTGAATAGTGGAAAGATCGTCTTTTGTGGTACTCCTTCAGAACTAACAGACAGGTTGGGAAGAAAATATTTCATCCATTTAAAGACCCGGGACGGAGAGGAATCTTTTGAAACAGATACGATCGAGGACACTTTGATTTCATTATTGGAAGAATGCAAACACAAAAATATCCAGATATTGGATATCAAGGTTGATCGTGGCACACTGGAGCAGCATTTCATCGAAATGGCAAGGAGGGGATCGGAATGAAAGGATTCTTATATAGCCTAGCATTACAGTGGAAATTGGACATACGAAGTAAGTCTCTCTTGGTTACTTACTATATTGTACCGCTTATTTTCTTTCTTCTCATGGGTGGTATTTTTACTTCCGTTATGCCTAAAATGGGTAGTACACTCATTCAGTCAATGATTGTCCTGAGTGTTTCTATGGGGGCCTTTCTCGGCTTACCGCCTTCCTTGATTGAAACATTCGGAAGCGACATAAAAAAGATTTATAAAGCAAATGGTGTGCCTATTCACTTAGGACTGGTGACCATGGTTCTCTCTGCCTTTGTTCATTTGATAATGACTTGCATAGTGATCCTACTGCTTGCTCCAATTTTATTTAAAGCAAGTCTACCGAGTCAACTTCCCCTTTTCTTTCTCGCTCTGGGCATCTACATTTTCGTATCGTTGAGTATCGGAAGTATACTGGGCCTTACTGTAAAAAATCAAGCAAAGCTTACCATGATAGCGCAACTTGTCTTTTTACCCTCAATTATGCTCTCAGGAATCATGTTTCCTAGCAACTTACTACCTGATTTTCTTCAAGCAATCGGGCGTCTTTTCCCAGCCTTTTGGGGATTCCGATTGATGGTCAATCATGGTTTTGGTCTTGAAAATCTTTGGTATCTGATTCTTGTATCCTGTATTGCAGTAATATCCTGTATCCTCCTCTTGAATCAGCAAAAATCTAACTAGGTGCCTGAATAAATCCATAGCAACATTAACTTTTAAGCAAAAAGCGACGAGATTGTTTCCTATCTCGTCGCTTTGCCGTTTTTAGTTGTCTTTATCTAATCTCTGTTATGTTATTGAAACTTCTTGCTCCCATCGTCTGAGGACATCCTTTAAAGGCTCATCAAGATAGGTATAGGCCTTATCCTTAATCCAATCAGGTATGCCATAAGCTGCTTCTGCTATACTTCCTGTGATAGCAGCAAGAGTATCACTATCCCCACCAAGAGAAATGGCATTTCGAATAGCATCTTCAAAATCTGTACTTTCAAGAAAGGCAATGATGGCCTGAGGTACCGTATTCTGGCAAGTTTCATTAAAACGATAAGTAGGACGAATGTCATCTAGTGTTTGAGAAAGATTATATCCATACTCTTGTTCTATGTGTTCCTTGATGAGTCTCTTACACTCTGTAGGATTATCGTTGATCGGTTTTCCATAGTCGCCACTGTAACCTCCAAAGTAATAACGACACATAAAGATAGCATCAGACGTCGCCATAGCCCCTTTGACCCCCTCTGGATGGTTATGAGTCACCTCTGCAGAAAGTCGTGCAACTGCTCTTCTGGACGGCCAGGCTCCCGTTCGTGCACAGAAACTACAATCCATGGTCCAGGCACATGGAGAAACACGCATTGCTGAGCCATTTCCAAAGCTATTATAAGGTTCTCGATCGTCGCCATCAACCCAATTCCCAAATCTTGCACCGTAACCTGCATCGGGATACATCCTACCATACTTCTTCATGGCATCAATAAAGTCATCCTTCTGTCCACCATTCATGATCGCTTCTGCAACAGCACAGGTCATAACCGTATCATCTGTGAAAAAACAATCCTCACGAAATAATGGATAGTCTTTCGTTTTAATGTTGTCCCATTCATAAACAGAACCAACAATGTCTCCAACTATTGCTCCTAACATCAGATTCCTCCTTATTACATATCAGATTCATTAAACATTTCCAATGAATCGCTCTTTAAAAACGGCTCAACCAAATCAATCCACTTTTGAGGTAGATAAGCTGATAAATAGCCGTGGTTATAGCCTTTAGCTTCATACAAGATCGTATTGGGATGGAGCTGCTGAAATAATTTCGCCGATGCTTTCACACAGTTCAATTCTTTTTCACCGTAGATATACAGAACCTGCGCCTTACTAGCAGAAATCGTGTCCTTGAGCTTGTAACGCCCCATATAGGTTTTGTAAATGGTCACCAATGTTTTGATAGGTGTCCTTGGCAGATCCTCTAAATAATAAGCTTTTATTTCCTCTGGATAAGCCAGTTTAGGATAGAGTTTGTTCATCATGCTTAACTGAAGTTTACAAGAGAATTTATTGAACATCAATTTACCAAATAGAGACACTAGAAAGATGCTGATTTTAGCTAACCTTGGTTGAGGAATACAGAGGCTTCCGTCTATGATGGCCTTCTCAGCAATTTCACTGTCTAAAGACAAAAGCTCCATGGCAATTTGACCACCAAGTGAAACACCACCGATTGCTAACAATTTCCCACCACAGTTTGCTTTGATATAGTCTAGAATCTCCAAAGCAGAATCTTCAGTAGAAACATAATCAAGTTGATATTCCTCGCCGTGGCCATTCAAAGTGGGTAGAATAACACGGTATTCTTCTGATAAAATACGTGCTTGACGAAGATAATTCCACCAAGAACTGCCACCGCCATGTATCAGTAAGATAGAAGGCGAATTCCTATCACCAAATTCATGGAATTTCATGTTTAAACTCCTTACTATACCAGTTTAACTTGTATTGATTAAAATCACCCATATTAAAGATAGTCAGATGTGTTTAAATTTGGGCAAATAATCGTGTCATATTTTCCAAAAATGATATTCCAACGTTTACATTATTCAGTCTTCTTCTTGTTCAAGTACCAACTAGGAATGATTTGCTTCATATCATCATACCATTCTAAAATTTCCTTAGCTTGTTGTTGCATTACTGATATTTCTTCAGCTCCGTAAGGTACAGCCCACGACAGAGCACCAACTATGTTATTTAGAATATAGATAGCGAGAAGCTTCCAAAATAAATCCGGAACCTTATGATCAAAATATCCATCTATCATACCAGACGCAAAAGAGGAAGAGACTTGAGCAGACCATACAATACGATTGAATTCCTCCCAAGGATCTCCGATATCAAATCGATCAAAGTCAATGACATAAATTTTACGATCTTCACCAATCATGAAATTCCCGATGTGATAATCTCCATGTTGGAAAACCTGAGGTCTATCTTTTAACAATTCTCGATTTGCATTTAAAAAATCAATAAAGATCTGACCATTTTTATATTGAACGGGACATTCTTTGTATTTGGAGATTTTGTCATCAATTTTTCGATTATAAAAGACCTCCCAATCTTCACGAACTTCTGTAACAGGGAGTGAATGAATTTTTTGAAGGATTCTTCCTGCTTCTACTCCGTAAATGTATTGTTGTTCTTTTGAAACAGTTAAAATGGTTTCTCGAGCATCTTTCCCATCTATCCATTCATGTAAAGAATGTACTTCGTCATCGCATAGTTCTATGTTAATCGGTTTACACATCGGAACTCCAAGAGAAGCTACTTTCTCCATCATATCAAATTCAAATTTTTTAGAATCTAACTTCTCCTTATCAGAAACACGCAAGAAATATTTTTGCTGATTTTGATCTGTCACACAATATTTTTTATCATCTGACCAGCCTTTATTTATGCCTATCTTACTAATAAAATTCATCAAGCACTCTCCGATTCACTTTCCAACACTTCTTGCAGTTTTCACTAGTAACCCATCCAGTTCGTCTACACTTTAGTCACCTAGATCAAGATTTAGATAATGGAATCTAGTCAATTTTCTCAATAATGTTTCCAAGTTTATCTAATACAAGACAGGAATGATCATTTAGTGGAATTATGGGAACATTAACGAGTTCTTCAGCTCTATCCTTATTAGCTTTATCATTCCAGGAATCATAATGGACACTAATTAAAAACTGACTAAAGAGTCCTAATCCATTTTTTATCTTTATCTGATGATCTGCATTATCATTAGGTGAAACATAAACTTTTTCTCCTAATAATAGGGCTCCTGCAGAAAATCCCATAACTTTCGCCCCTTTATTCAGCATACAATCGATATAATTTTTGAACTGCTGATTGACGTAAGTAGCTAAATACTTTTCCGTATTTCCACCACCGATAATAATTAGATCAGCATCTAGATAGCTATCAAAATTAATCTGCTCAGTGTCCAAGAGTAAGTAATCAGTGTTTAGATTAGGACATTGACTTCGGAAAACTTCCGTGTACTTTTTCATATACGGTTCCCAATTTTCTCGATAAACTGTAAAAATGACAATTCTTTCGATCTTCCTTGATGACACAATTTTATTAACAACCGTATGGTTCTTTATCGGCGGATTTCCACCCATTAAAAAAATTTGTGTTTCCATTTTTTCTTTGTCCTTTCTCAAAAACGAGGCAAAGATGGTACTCCAACTTTTAATCTGTCCATACAAGTTTTGCCGATAGCTCTCAGAAACTCTTCACATCTACCGAATTTCAGAACAAAAGCAGCTCCTTCTGATTTCATATCAGCCTCTCGTAATAGCCTGTCTTATATTTGCTTTTACCTATCTTTTTCCTTTCCTAGATTCTCTAGTTCCTCGATAGAATGACGATGCCTGTGCTTCTCTTCTGTTAGATAATGCTTGTGGACATGCGAATGCCTTACCGTATGCGTGTGGGTACTTCCGCCATGGCTATGCGTGAATGTATGCTGGTGTTCATGGTCATGTTGGCGAATAAACGTATCGACTACCACTAAAGCAGAACCAATGACCATCACGATCAAGGCGATCACATACATCCAGGATAAGGATTCACTTAAAAATACAAAAGCAAGGAGAGCTCCGATCAACGGATTGACAGCATAATAGGCACTAGTTTTAGCTGCTCCGAGAACATTCTGGGCTCTCACATACATGAAAATGCTGAGTCCGTAAGCCACAAAACCTAAAGCCAAGGCAATGGCGATATAGCCAAATCCTGGAAAGGACTCTTTTTTTATAAGGGAAATGACCAGAGCGCCAAGACCTGAGCATAGGCCTTTTAGCATGACAATTTGATAGGTGCTCTTTGATGATAGTTCTCTAGTGCAGTTATTTTCAAGTCCCCAGCAAACGGTAGCCATGATCACCAGCAAAGAACCATAAGAGAAATGAAAGCTGTCTGTTCCTTCAAACGACAGCAAGATGCTTGACAGGGTGATTAGCCCAATAGCTACCCATAATCTTTTGGTTACAGCTTCTTTGAAGAGAATCAAGGCAATGACTGTCGTCGCCACAATTTCAAAATTCCCGAGAAGCGATGCATTGGCAGAGGAACCATAGCTGATTCCAAGCATCAGAAAAATCGGTGCAGCAATATCGAGAACAATCATTCCGACAATATAGGGAAGTTCCGCTTTTGTCAGGCTCTCAGCTTTCTCCCTGTCCTTCTTATTAAAGAGTGACATCATCCCAATACCAATCCCAGCACCAAGATACAACAATGCTGCCATTGTAGTCGGGCCCACATGCTGCAAAAGAACCTTTGATATCGGTACATTTATGGCATAAAAAACAGCTGCCAGAAAGGCAAACATAATTGCTTTGAGCTTATTTTTCTCCATCAATTTTACTCCTCTATTTCATTATTTCTGGTCATGACCTCTATATCACAGCCCAGATCCAAACCAAAGTATCACTCCATCCAAACAGGAATTCGCCTAGAACTCAAAAGGTTTGGGGAGTTCAAATCTCCAGTGGAGCTTTGAAGCATCTCGCCTTGAAATGTCAAAGCGAGAGGTTTAGCTACGTTTTACCAACAAGCTCATACACTCGACATGCGCAGTCACCGAGAACATATTCACATGCTTTTTAACGATCGCATAAGGTTATCGTTAAATGGTATTACCTAGATAAACTGAGATTTTATTATTTCTTTTTCTTTGGTTTTGGTGCAGGTAACTCATCATACATTGAATTAAATAAGCCGGTTAAATATTCTTTGTTGTCAACATCATCTACCAATAGCATTTCCTTTGCACCTTCATACGGCAATTCGTATTCTACATTCGGCATATACGCAATTGCAGATTTGACAGGCTTCACTAAAAATCTATCATCATAAATTCCACCTATGATTTTCCCTCGATAATAAATTATATACTCACCCATCATTGCTCTATATGATATTTCTTCTAACTCGGACAATTGTTCTAAAATGAAATCTAAATATTCTTTACTTGAAGCCATTTTTGCTATCTCCCTTAATTACTAAAATTTCAATAGTCCATTTTCATCAAATTGAAAATTGGGTCCCCAAGAAACTTCCCAATAATATCCATCTAAATCCGAAAAATATGCGTGATATTCACCCCAGAAAAGTACCTGTGGCTCTTTTACAGTTTTTCCACCTGCTTTTCATTACTAATTCTATTACTAGCCAATATAGTATAAATTAAATGACCAATAAAATTGAAGATAAAATAACATAGCAGCCATTCCTACAACTTACTACTTTTCATATGATAATTTACAAATGTCTTTCCAGCCACTCGATCTTTTTAAAATCCTTATTGTTATTGTGATCATTTCGATAGGAGTCTTGAGAAGAAGCTTTGTAAATACTTAGATACTGCTCCAGACTTGGAAGACGAAAAGTGATGCCTTCAATGTGAATAAGCTCTATATCCGATTCCGAAACTCCTGCAAAATCAAGTAAGGAATCGATACTTCCAAATTCAACACTCACTCTATCCTTTTGGAATTCATGCTCATGAATATCTATTAAGACGTAGCCTAAGTCTTTCATCACTTTCATTATCTTGAACCAGTCATAAATTCTGAGATGATCAGGTGCTTCCCAACCTCTAGGGTCACCAGGTACATGAATGTCAATGTCAGACGGCCCCCAATTTTCTTTCGTTCTAAACTCCAATCCCAAAGAACCCATCAGTGTCGGTGTAATTCCGACTCGATTTAAATGGAAACAAATGGTTTTAAATTCTTCAAATAAGAGACTCATATTTACTCTAAACCTTTCATCTAAATGTTCGTTATTTCTACTTTATTACCTTGAACAAAATCATTTTCATTTTCTAGAGTATATCCAGTTATTTTAGATACAAAGTCTTTTCCTTCTTTTAAGGACCCAAATGCGACTAGATCTTTATAAGAAGGATTTTGATACAATTCCAACATATACATCTCTAGTCCTTCTGATTTTTGAACGATTATCCACATTTCACAAACAAGCTTACACATTCAGCTGTTCGGACTTACCGTATCGTTTCGTCGTATACTCCTTACTCTACGACAGTTATCCCATGGGCTGAACATCTACTTCTACTTCGCTGATGACTCAGCTCGTACAAGCAGTGATACCGCATCAACATGATGCGTTTGTGGGACTCAAAAGGTTCGGGGAACCTTTTGAGGATTAACTGCGTTTCACCAACAAGCTCACACACTCGACATGATGCGTCTGCGGAAAAAGATCCACCGGCTGTACTTTCTTCAATTCATAGCCCAACTCTTGGTAGAGTTTGATATCACGCGCCATGGTGGCGACGTTACAGGAGATATAGGCGATGCGGTCAGCGCCTGTTTGGGCGCTGGCTTTGATGAAGCTTTCGGTCAAGCCCTTGCGTGGTGGGTCGACTAGGATGGCAGTTGGTTGGATGCCTTCCTTAAGCCAATTCTTCATGGCATTTTCAGCTGTGTCACAGACATAGTGGGCATTGGTGATGCCATTTATACTAGCATTCTTCTGGCTATTCTCCACGGCTTCGGGGATGACTTCTACTCCGTAAACTTCCTTGACATGCTTAGCAACTGACAAGCCAATGGTCCCAATTCCTGAATAGGCATCGATCACCACATCATCTTCTTTTAACTCCGCAAAGTCAATGGCTGTCTGGTAGAGCTTCTCTGCCATTTCGGTATTGACCTGGTAAAAAGCTGGTCCAGAGATTTGGAAATCATTTCCCAACATTTGATCCGTAATATAGTCTTGACCATAGAGAACTTGCCATTCTTTTCCAAAAATGGCATTGGTATTCTGGTCATTAATATTTTGCATGACGGATTTGATAGCTGGGAATTGCTTGATCAATTGCTCGATCAACTGGTCCACACGGAAAATCTTGGGACGAGTGGTGACCAAAATGACCATAATTTCTCCAGAATGGTAGCCTCGACGGACGACAAGATTGCGAATCAGGCCTGACTGTTCCTTCTCATCATAAGGCTTGAGGTCAAACCGACGAATCAAATCCCGAAGTGCCAAGACCACTTGATCAATGACTGGATCTTGGATATAAAAATCTTCAATCGGCATCAAATCATGGGAGTTCTTCCGAAAGAAGCCTGTCTCGACCTGACCATTGACACGACGAACAGGGACTTGGGCCTTGTTGCGATACTGGACAGGATGGTCCATCCCCAAGGTCAGAGGCACTTCCATATCAGTGATTCCCGCCATCTTGTAGAGGCTATCCTTGACCTGCTTGGCCTTGAATTTCAGTTGCTCCGGATAAGCCAGGTGCCCCAAGTCGGCGATTCCGCTTCGTAAATAGGCAAGATCCAGCTCTTCATTACGATGAGGGGATTTTTCTAAGTACTCCTCTACTTTTCCATAGCCAATCTTTTTGTTGACTTTAAGCACGCGCATGCGGACAACTTCTCCTGGCAGGGCATTCTCCACAAAAAAGACCAGGCCATCGACCTTAGCCACTCCTGCTCCTTCGTGGGTCAAATCGACAATCTCAACGGTTACAATTTCATTTTTCTTTAACATGGTGTTCTATCTTTCTACAAATTAAAAGGGGTGGAGTCCAAAACTCCTATCCCCTTATTATATCATCTCAGTCCCATTTGGTACAATTTCTTTTTATAAGCATCGAAATCGACGAGCAAGCCTTGGCCACCATACATATCGTAGGCATCGACCCAATCCCCGTTTTCTGGGATGGTCACTCGTTCAATTCCTTTTCCAGCACTACCGACTAGGCCAAGTCCATTGGTCAATAGGAAGGAGAAAGGTACATTGGTAGACGTCATAGCAAAGACTTTCCCGAGGGCTTCTGATCCCGTAAAGAGTTTGGTTGGATCCTTGATCTGATGCATGATAGCAGACATGACCTCTTGTTGGCGACGGGTCCGACCAAAGTCCCCTTCATCATCCTTACGGAAACGCGAGTAATTGAGAAGGGTCCGGCCATCCATCCGTTGCTTTCCAACCTTGATGGTTTGCTGCGGAACGACACCGTCTTTCATGTTCAAATCATCTGGTACTTCTACTTCACTGACTTTTTCGCCATCAACCGTTGAAAATTGCGCATTCATCTCGACCCCATTTGGGAAGAGCGTATCGATCGCTGTCGCAAAGGTCTTGAAATCGACCATGGCATAATATTGGATGTCAATGTCAAAGTTGTCTTTGAGCATCTGACGCACCAATTCAGCCCCTTGGTTGTTATTTTGCTCCCCGATGGTGAAGGCTGCATTAAGCTTCTGGTCGTAGTAGCCATCATATTCAGGAATATTTTGCTGGCTGACACCATCGATATGGACCAATGTATCCCGCATGAAGCTGACCATCTTGATCTTACCTTCTTTGTTATTGACATTGACCACCATGATGGAGTCTGTCCGGGTCTCGTCCGATTTCTCACCGATCCGACCATCTGTCCCCAAAATCAGGATATTGACCCCATCTCGCGACTTCTTGCCGTTAAATTTCTCAACGACAGCTGGTTTGGCATCTGGACCTGTCGGCTTACTGTTCAGGCCTTTCACAAACATGAAGACCATGCCACCGATAATGAGCAAGAAAAAGAGAGCAAGCCACTTGAGAATCCGCTTGACGCGGATCTTTTTTCGTGGTTTCTTAGGTATATCGCTCGTCGTAGCAACTGTTTTCTTCTTAGACTTTTTGCTACGTGATTGGTAAACAGGGAGATCCCCAATTGGTTCAGCAATCTCTCCTTGCACTTCTTCTGTAGCGTCTACCTCCGGTTGAAGGGCTTCTGCTTCCTCATAAGCTCCTTGGCTCTTCTTGAGCAGGTAATTGTATTCTAGTTGTTCTCGTTCATTCAAATAATGAAAATTTGAGTATAAGTACTCTAATCGCTTTCGCTCATGGTGAGATAGAAAGTTGGATTCGTTACTCATCTTTTCTCCATTCCGTTATCTTTTAAGGTATAGACCTGATACTGACCCAAGACTTTTGTCTGAATGCCCAAACTGTCTAATTCTTGATAGGCAAATTGCAAAAGGTCAGGCGCTTCGTTTAGGAGGTCAATAATGAAAAAGTATTCTCCTAAAGCTGTTTTTAGGGGACGACTTTCAATCTTGGTTAAATTGATTCCCCTCCAAGCAAAAGTGGACAAGCCCTTATAGAGGGCTCCTGCCAGATTACTTGGCAAGGTTAAAGCCAAGCTAACTTTTTGAAGGGAGGAACTTAAAGTTTCTGAGATCGCTGGCTCTGTTGCCCCTAAAATCCAAAAACGTGTATAATTGTCCTCGATTTCTTGAATATCTTTGGCCTAGACTTCCAAGCCATACTAACTGGCTGCTGCCAGAGGGGCAATAGCCGCAATCTCCAATTCTGGATGTTCTGCTACATAGCGAGCTGCATAGGCTGTTGAAGCCGTCATTTCCATGGCCACATCTGGATAATGGGCCCTTAGAAAAGCCTTCCCTTGAGCCAAGGCCTGTGGATGCGAATAGACCGTTCGAATAGGCCGATCTTTTCTAGCCACCAAGAGCTGTTGCTTGATGGGATAGACCACTTCTGCAACGGCCTGGATGGTCCCTTGGTGAAAGAGGTAATCGATGGTCTCGTGGACACTGCCTTCAATCGAGTTTTCAACGGGGACAACTGCAAAATCGATCTCTTGATTCTCATAAGCCTTGATGACATCTGTGATCGTCCGATAGGCGATGCGTTCAGAAGTCGGAAAGCTATGAGTGGCCACATCATGGGTAAAAGATCCCTTGGGACCTAGATAGCCTACAAGCATCGAATAATCTCCGCAATTTCGTCAGGTGTTTTGTCCTTAACATCCACAATATGAGTAGCAATCGCTTCATACAAAGGCAAACGGCCATCAAAAATCTTCTTGAATTCTTCTTTGGTATTGTTTAAAAAGAGGGGACGTTGCATAGCTTTGTCATTTTGAATGCGACTGTACAAGGTTTCAAAATCCACGCGCAAATAAATGTTGTATGGATTTTTTTCCAAGAGGGCACGGTTATGAGGATTGACGACAATCCCGCCACCAGGGGAAATAATAGCTGTCTCGTTTTCCAATAAACGCTCTAACATCTCAGCCTCACGGCGACGAAAGGCAGCTTCTCCTTCTACTGCGAAATAGTCATTGATCGACATGCCGATCTCTTTAACAATTAATTCATCCATATCATGAAATTTTGGATCAAGAATCCGGCCAACGGTCGTTTTTCCAGCTCCCATAAAACCAAGTAAAATTTTAGCCATGCAGTAAGGTCTCCAAATCTTCAAAAAAACCGGGGTAACTGGTGTTGATGGCCTCTGCTCGATCCAGCACCACATTTCCTTCACTCACCAATAAGGCAGCAATGGCAGCCATCATCCCAATCCGGTGGTCTCCAAAGGTCTCTAAGTCAGCTCCATGTAAGGGAGTCGGACCAGTGATGATCATTCCGTCTTCCATTGGCACAACATTGGCTCCCATGGCATTGAGGCTATCTGCCACGACCTGGATGCGGTCCGTTTCTTTCACACGAAGCTCTTCAGCATCCGCAATCACAGTCTGACCATTGGCTTGTGTCGCAAGTAAGGCAATAATCGGCAATTCATCAATTAAGCGTGGAATCAACTCCCCATCAATCCGAATCCCTTTTAAGGACGAAGTCTTGACAGTGAGACTCGCAGAGATCGCTTTTTCATCACGATCCTCAATGGTGAGATCTCCCCCCATTTCCTGGATCACATCGAGAATCCCTGTCCGCGTTTGGTTGAGTCCAACATTTTCAATCTTGATCACACTATCTGGAAGGATGAGTCCAGCCACTAACCAAAAGGCCGCACTGGAAATATCTCCAGGAACAATGACTGTTTGACCTTGGAACTCTTGTCCCCCTTGGATGCGGATGGTTTTTCCATCCACCTGGATCTCTCCACCAAATTGGCGAATCATATCCTCTGTATGGTCACGGGTCTTTTCCTTCTCGATAATCGTCGATTTACCCTCAGCCTGCAGAGCAGCAAAGATGAGAGCCGACTTGACTTGAGCCGATGCGACTGGCAAACGGTAATGAATCGGTTGTAGCTGATGGGTCCCTTTTTCATGCAAAGGCGGGCAATCGCGCTCTCCCTGGCCAGCAATTTCTACTCCCATTTGACGCAGTGGAATCGCTACACGATCCATAGGCCGTTTGGAAAGGCTATCGTCTCCGACCATGGTCACTGAAAAATCCTGGCCCGCTAGGACACCTGATATCAAACGAATAGAAGTCCCTGAATTACCCATATCAAGGGGATCGGTCGGAGCTTGAAGGCCCTGAAAGCCTACCCCTTGAATCTGAATCACATCCCCGTCATCCTGGATGGAGACTCCTAAATCTCGAAACACCTGGATTGTAGAGAGCACATCTTCGCCTCGCAAGATATCATAGACCTTGGTTTCACCTGTTGCGAGACTTCCAAAAATAATGGATCGGTGACTGATGGATTTATCACCAGGCACACGAATGATGCCCCTGAGACCCTTGCTATTGGTTCTTAATTTCATTGCCTTCTCCAGAGTGCTTTTCCTCATATTCTATCATAATTAAGGCATGAATTCAATTTTTGATCAAAAATTTGGAACAAATAACGAATGTTTCCTAGCTTTTTTTGAGCTTCTTTTCTTCTACTGGCGAACGAAAATACCAGAGTCGAAATTACAACTCTGGTAGCATTCTTATTTATATAAATCTTGAATCGGCTCAAAGATGATCTTTTCCAGATCTGCAAGATAAATAGACAATTGTTGTTGTTTGGTGAAAAATTCATTCACAATCGGACTTGCTTGGATTTTTTCCATATAGTCCTTCATTTCTTGTTGCACAGCTTCTGTTGGAAGTTGACCGGATTGCATCAAGCCTTGCAGTTGATTTTGGAAAGCAACGTATTCGTCAAACAAGGTTTTCGCTTCTGGATTTGCTTCAATCGCTTCTTTGCTTTCTACGACAGCCTTGTATTCAGGAAGGTCTCGCAGGGTCCGAGAGAGTTCGTTTGCTACATCATAAATATTTGCCATTTTCTAGGCTCCTTTACTGATAAGATACTTCTATTATACTGCTTTTCCTTCAATATTCCTAAAATGAAGCAGGGATTTTGACGCAAATCCTTCTGTAGACCTAGCGAGCAAGGACAGTATAAGACGTCGCCTGGCTGATCAATGTTTGAGCCCGCTCTTGATCCTCTGCATTTTTAAAGGTCAGCTGCAAAATCCCGTGGATATCTTCACGATTCTCTTCATTGATGTGAATATTAACCAAGGAAATCCCTTGTAGGAGTTGTAAGATTTCAAGGATTACACCTTCTTTATCTGGAACATCAATAAAGAGATCATAGGCACTATCGCGTCCAGGACGCTGATGGATCTGCATTTCTTTTCGGTGCTTGCGCCCCTCATGGAAAAAGGACCAAATAGCCTTCTCGTTATCTGCTTGAATGGTCTCAGCTACCTGATCCAATCGCTCTTTGAAATCTGCAATCCGCTCCAATATCGCTTGAGGGTTGGACAAGAGAATAGAAGTCCACATACCTGGCTCACTTTCCGCGATCCGTGTCATATCCCGAAAGCCACCAGCCGCAAAACGGCGGGTCATTTCATGCTCTTCCCCATAAGCTACAGCCTGCTCGACCAGAGTCGAGGCTAAAATATGAGGAAAATGGCTGATCTGGGAAGTCACCCGATCGTGTTCCTCGGCATCGATTTCAATAAATCGAGATCCCAATCCACTCAGAAGCTCTTTCAACTCTTCCATGGCACCTCCTGTCGTCAAGCTGGAAGGAGTAAAAATATAATAGGCATTTTCAAATAAGGTTGCATCTGCTGCTGCGGCACCTGTCTTATGACTACCAGCCATGGGGTGTCCTCCCACAAATCGTACGGCCTTGTCTGTAAACACTTTTTCAGCTTGTGCGACAATTTCTGCCTTGGTAGAGCCTGCATCTGTCACCAGTACCCGGTCTTTCAAATGCAAGCTAGCTAAGGTTTCTAAGTAAGACTTGGTTTGCTTGATGGGAAGGGCCAAAATAATGATATCTGCTAAAGGGGCAAAGGCTGCGAAATCATCCGTCACTTGATCCACCATTCCTCTTTCAAGGGCGATGGTTCGAGAGGCTTCACTACGATTGTACCCAAGAACAGTCACGTTTGGGTGGGCTCTCTTAATGCCTAGCGCAAGTGAAGCACCAATCAAGCCCAACCCTGCAATATAAACAACTTTCTTCTCCAAAGGAAAACTCTTTCTCTTAAAAATTCTTCGTAAAGTCCCGGTGCTTGGCAACGGCTTCTTTCAATTCTTCCAAGTTATCGGATGAGAATTTTTCAAGCACTTCTGTCGCAAGGACCGTTGCGACCACTGCTTCCATTACCACTCCTGCAGCAGGTAGAGCCGTTGGGTCGCTGCGCTCAACCGTCGCCTTATAGGGTTCATGGGTTTCAATATCCACACTCATCAAGGGTTTGTAGAGAGTCGGAATAGGCTTCATGACGCCACGAACCAGAATGGGCTCACCATTGGTCATGCCCCCTTCAAAACCACCAAGATTATTGGTGCGACGGGTATAACCGGTGTCTTGAGACCAGATGATTTCATCCATGACTTGACTACCTTTTAGGCGACCTGCGTCAAAACCAAGGCCTAACTCAACACCCTTAAAGGCATTGATAGAGACTACTCCTTGAGCGATTTTGGCATCCAATTTCTTGTCCCATTGTACATAGGAGCCTAGTCCAACAGGCACACCGCCAACCAAGGTTTCCACAATCCCCCCGATGGTATCGCCATCTTTTTTCACTTGGTCAATGTAGGCCTTAACAGCTTCTTCTTGTTCTGGCACAACGATCGAAACTTCCGACTTCGCTGCCTTTTCCTTGATTTCTGAAACGGTTAGATTCTCGGGAATTGCAATCTCGATTCCCCCAAAATTAACAATGTGGCTGGCTACTTCAACGCCAATTTCTTCTAAAATCCGTTTAGCAACTGCACCAACGGCTACACGCATGGTTGTCTCACGGGCAGAAGAACGCTCTAAGGAATTTCGAAGATCGTCAAAACGGTATTTCATCCCTCCGACTAGATCAGCATGACCAGGACGTGGCTTGGTGATCTTACGTAGATTCTTCTTTTTCTCTTCGACCGGTGCTACATTCATGATCTCCAGCCATTTTTGGTGATCCAGATTGGTCACGTTCAGCGTAATCGGACCTCCCATGGTCAAGCCATGACGGACCCCTGATGTGATCTCGACACGGTCACTCTCGATTTTCATCCGAGCACCGCGACCATAACCACCTTGTCGGCGTTTGAGCTCTTTATTAATATCCTCTTCAGATAAAGGAAGGCCTGCCGGAACCCCCTCGATGATGGCTGTTAGTCGAGGTCCATGGGACTCTCCTGCTGTTAAATATCTCATACGACCTTATACCTTTCTTTCTAAAAAGTCCTTCATTTCTTGAAGAGGGATTTGATGAATCGCTGCTTGCCCCAACTCTGGAACAATTACTAATTTCAAGTTCGTCCCACGCGCTTTTTTGTCATGGGTCAAGGCTTGATAAAGGGCTTCTTTATCCCAGTTCTCATAGGTCACCGGAAGGCCAAATTTCCGGCACATTTCTTCGATTTTTTGAGTAATTCCCTTTGGCATCAGGCCCTTTTCTTCTGCAACTCGGGAGAGCTGCACCATGCCCATACTAACGGCTTCCCCATGCATAACCTGCCCATAACCAGCTGTCGCTTCAATGGCATGCCCAATGGTATGACCAAAATTGAGATACAGTCGAATACCATTGTCCAACTCATCTGCCACCACATGGTCTCGCTTCACCAGGCAAGAATGGGAAATGATGCTCTCTGCATGCTCTAAAATACTCTCCACAGAACCATCCATGGCTTCCAATTCTTGCCAAAGTTCCGTATCTTGAATGAGACCGTACTTGATGACTTCGCCCATCCCCTCGATCAATTCACGTTGCCCCAAAGTGCTCAACACTTCAGGATCAATAAACACACCATCTGGTTGAGCAAAGGTCCCTACCATGTTTTTAGCAAGTGCTGTGTTGACTCCCGTCTTTCCCCCGATAGAGGAGTCCACCTGTGCGGTCAAGCTAGTCGGGATCTGAACAAAGGAAATTCCCCGCATATAGGTCGAGGCAGCAAAACCAGCCAAATCACCAACTACGCCACCCCCAAGAGCAACAATTCCATCACTGCGCGTCATGCCCTGGGTAGCTAGAAAGTCATAGACTTTTGAAACAGTGGTTAGATTCTTACTGGCTTCTCCTTGAAGAAACTCAAAGCGCACCACTTGAAAACCAGCTTTCTCAAGGCTATTCTCAACAATAGCTGCATACAACTTAGCCACGCGGTTATCGGAAATGATAGCGACTTTTTTATCGCCCCAAAGAGTGCACAACCAGTCTCCAACCTGGTTGAGACCACCTCTTTCAATCACAATCTCATAGGAATGTCCTGGAATAGGTACCGATACGTTCATAGGAATCTCCTTCGTGTTATTCTTTCATTCTATCTTATCATGAAATAAGGCACATGTCTCAAACAAAATGAAAAAGAGACTAGAGCAAGACTGTTTTTTAAAAAATCAGTTCCTGTTCTAATCTCATAAAGCTTTTCAATAGGGAAAGGTAAAACTCTCTCTTAGTCACATACAAATTGGCGATATTCTGTTGTCAATGCTTCCCATACAGACTCTGTAGGAAATACTTTCCCAGTCATTAATTCAAAGGCTGCTTCAGCTTGATAAAAGAGCATTCCCAGCCCATTTACCCGCTGGTTTCCTTGATTCACTGCTAGTTGCAAAAAAGGGGTCACTGCCGGATAGTAGGCCATCTCTACGATTAAGGCATGTGGGGGAAAGGTCAAGTGACTCGCTATCGGAAGAGACTGACCATCCATCCCAACACCAGTGGCATTTAAGATGAGATCAGCTTGATTAAAGGAACTTTGAACCTCTTCATTTTTCTCAATCGCATACAATTCTATCAAGAAATCAAAGCCATCTTCAATCAACTGAACGATTGAACGATAATGAACCAATCTCTCCTCTCTCACAAAGACAAGGATTCGTTTTACACCTAGATGAATCGCCTGTGCAATAATCGCTAAAGCTGCACCACCTGCACCTAAGAGAACCATTGTTTTTCCCTTAATGGAGAAAGCTGGAGGTAAACTACGAAAGAAACCAATCCCATCCGTATTATAGCCCTTAAGCTTGCCATCACGGTGAACGATGGTATTGACAGAGCCGATCTTTAGAGCCATCTCATCCACTTCATCTAAGTAAGGAAAGACCTTTTGCTTAAAAGGCATGGAAATATTGGCCCCAATCATATCTAACTTACGAATTTGGCTGACAGTGCTTTCTAAATCTTCTTCAGCAATATCCCAAGCCAGGTAAGCAGCATTGGTCGCTGTTAATTCATAGGCTAGATTATGGATGAAAGGAGAGATACTATGGCGGATAGGATGGGCAATGACTGCTGCCATCCGAGTGTAGCCATCAATCTTCATTTAATAATTCCCGAATTCTTCGCATATTTTCAAGAGGGATTTGACCTGGGGCGCTTTCCTCTCCGACTCTAGCATAAGACCAAGAAGAGCCTGTCAAATCAGCTGTCAAGCGCGAAATCTTCCCGATCTTACCCATGGAAATCGTTACATATTCTTGCTCAGGATTCAGCGTCTTGAAACCACGCGTATAATTCATCAAGTCAAGGACATCTTGTTCATTGTGGGCCATGACCGATACCTTGACCAATTTTGGAGAAAAGCTAGTTAATTCCGATAAGATCTCCATCATATTTTCCGGTGTCTCTTGGAAATTATGGTAGCTGAGCACAAGATTTGAAAATTCCAACATCTCTTCAAAGACGTCACGATGGCTATAAAACTCGAAATCGATATAATCCGGATGATAGATAGATTGAATATCTTTCAGGATTCCAACATATTCCTCGTTGGTCAGCTCCATCTCTCCACCTTCAGCTCGAGTCCGCAAGGTGAATAAAATTTCGCGTCCAGCAAATTTTTCAAAAACTGCAGGAGCAACAGTTAAGATCTCGCTTTTTTCTAAAAAGTCCGCACGCCACTCAATAACATCTGCATCCTCGTAACGCGAACTATCTAGTTGTTGCGCCTCTTCTAAGGAGCGAGGCATAATCGAAACAACTAACTTCATACATCCACCCTAATCGTAAATACTTTTAAGTAATTACTACTTTCTTCTTTCTTGTTCCATCGAAAATCACCCGGAAGTCCATATTCCGCTACATAGCGATGCTTACGACCTTGAAATCCCTTTTCGATTTGTTTTTTAAATTTATCTTTGTTGACATTTGCCGCATTGGTACTGAGAATCAAGGTCCCACCTGGATTTAAAATCTCAAGAGCCTCGCTGACCAATCGATGATAATCTTTAGCGACTGAAAATGTCCGTTTTTTATTCCGCGCAAAGCTAGGCGGATCGAGCACGATCACATCATAGCTTAGGTCATGGCGTTTGGCATATTTGTAATAGTCAAAGACATCCATCACGACAAAACGATGAGCATCCAGCGCCAAGCCATTTGCCACAAAATGCGCTTCTGATAGTTCTCTACTTCTCTTAGCCAGATCGACCGATGTTGTCTCAACTGCTCCACCCATTGCCGCAGCCACAGAGAAGGCCGCCGTATAGGAGAACATATTGAGCAAGGACTTGCCAGCTGCTAAGCCCTCTACCAAGCTACCTCGAACTTCATGCTGATCCAAAAAAATCCCCGTCATCAAGCCATCATTGAGAAAGACTTGGTAAGAAACCCCATTTTCAAGAATCAAAAATTCTTGCGGAGCTTCTTCTCCATAGACATGAGCCGATTCATAGTCCAAGCCTTTAAAGCGAATCTTTTCATAGCCGCCTCGGACTTCTGGAAAAGCCTCTTGAAAGGCCGCTAGAATGGTTTCCTTGATCTGAAATACAAAGGGATTGTACCAAGAAAAGACAACAAACTCACCATACAAGTCAACCGTGAAACCACCAAAACCATCTCCCTCTTGGTTAAAGAGACGAAAGGCTGTCGTCGTTTCATCCGCATAATAAGAACGACGGTATTGCTTGGCTTTGATGAAAAGCTTTTTAAAAAAGTCTTGATCAAAAGCGACCAACTCTTGCGAAACAAACCATCCAATCCCTTTATTTTGTTCAGATAAGTATCCGACCCCGAGGGATTGTCCATCTCCTGAAAGCAATTGAACCTCTTGATTCAAAGCAGGAAGTGACTCAAAATCTTGCTTTTCAAGAAGGGATTGTCCTTGTTTGATTTTTGTTGCGACTTGGCGACTGACTGTGAGTTTTTTCATATCCTCTATTATAGCAAAAGTCTGCAGTTTTCACAAAGAGAGGCTTTATTTACTGGAACTTTTTTTACCGTTTTATCCTAGCTTTCATCATTTAGCTTCAAATGATATAAAATGCCGGATCTTTCCTATTTCTTTCCTCTCCTTTACAGTCATTTTTTTCTTTCTCCATAAAATTGTGGTATACTTGTATATGAAAATTTTTAGGAAATAAGACAAGGAAGTAACATTTTGTGAAAAAAATTACGAATTCGATACTCAATTTCATGAGTACCAGACTAGGATTTGTCTTGACCCTTCTGCTGCTCTACTGGTTCAAAACCATGTGGGCCTATTCAGTTGATTTTAATTTAGACATTCAGGGACCTTATCAGATCTTTCTAGCAGTGATCAACCCATTTCCGGTCAGCTTACTGTTAATCGGTCTAGCACTCTATATCAAACCTACCAAGCTCTTTTATAGTTTGGCTTTTGGGATCTACCTTCTCTTATTTATTTGGTTGATTTCCAACTCCATCTATTATCGAGAATTTACAGACTTTGTAACAGTTAATACCATGTTGGCTTCCAGCAAGGTTTCTGCCGGTCTCGGAGCTGCTGCTTTAGAATTATTCCGCCCTTGGGATGTGATCTACATTCTAGATTTCCCTATTCTAGCTTTCTTCTTCTTTAAGAAATGGATTCGTATGGACAATCGTCCCTTCAATAAACGTGCTAGTTTTGCGGTTACCTCTTTATCGGCTATGCTCTTTTCGGCCAACCTTTTCCTTGCAGAGATTGACCGACCTGAGCTCTTGACTCGTGGGTTCTCAAACTACTATGTCGTTCGTGCCCTAGGCTTACCAGCCTTTCTGGGTTATAGCGCTAATCAGACCTATGCTGCCAACAAAGAACGTTCCAAAGCCTCCGAAGCAGATTTAAAACCGGTGGAAGAATATATCCAACAGCATTACGCCAAGCCTAATCCTGAATACTTTGGAATGGCCAAAGGCCGTAATGTCATCTACATTCACTTGGAAAGTTTCCAACAATTCTTGATCGATTACAAGTTGAAAGTAGATGATAAAGAATATGAAGTAACGCCTTTCTTAAATTCACTTTACCACTCGAAGGAAACCTTTGCCTTTTCGAATGTCTTTAACCAAGTCAAGGCAGGGAAAACGTCTGATGCTGAGACCATGATTGAAACAGGCCTCTTCGGACTCAACCAAGGTTCCTTTATGGTGAACTATGGTGGAACCAATACCCAACAGGCTGCACCATTTATTCTTTCAAAAAATGGGTACAACTCGAGCGCTGTTTTCCACGGGAATGCTGGAAGTTTCTGGAATCGAAATACTGCCTATAAACAATGGGGCTACAATTACTTCTTTGATGCTAGCTACTTCACCAAACAAAACAGCAGCAATTCCTTCCAGTATGGTCTTAATGACAAATACATGCTCAAGGATTCCATCAAATACCTCGAGAGATTGCAACAACCTTTCTATACTAAGTTCATTACGGTTTCCAACCACTATCCTTATACGACCAGTTTGTCAGGAGATGATCTTGGCTTCCCTCTAGCTAAGACACAGGACGAAACCATCAATGGCTATTTTGCGACCGCTAACTACCTAGATTCTTCGATCAAGGCCTTCTTTGATTACCTGAAAGAATCTGGTCTTTACAAAAATTCCATCATCGTTCTCTATGGGGACCACTACGGAATTTCAAACTCCCGCAACCCAGCTCTTGCTCCTCTACTTGGTAAGAACTCTGAGACTTGGTCAAGTTATGACAATGCCATGTTGCAACGCGTTCCTTATATGGTAGTTATTCCAGGTATGGATAAGGGTGGCATCATTGATACCTACGGTGGCGAAATTGATATGCTCCCAACCTTGGAACATTTGCTAGGTATTGAATCCAATAAATTCCTCCAAGTTGGCCAAGATATGCTCTCACCAGAACATGATCAAATCGTCGCCTTCCGCTCTGCTAACTACTTTGTTACTCCAGAGTATACGAGCTATAGTGGCCGGACCTATTACACCAAAACAGGTGAGGAAATCACGAACCCAGACGAAAAAACCAAGGAAGAACTGGACAAGATCAGGGAAGCTGCTAACCTGCAATTGAAGATTAGCGATAGTATCCAGACCGGTGACCTCCTTCGCTTCTTCAAGGGCAATGATCTTGGAAAAGTCAATCCAGAAGATTATTCCTACACCAATTCCTTCAAGGCATTGAAGAAGATTGAAAAGGAAAAAGGTGACAAATCAACCAGCCTTTATAACCAACGTGGCAACCAGTCTACCGTTGATCTCTTCAAAGCACCAACTTATAAAGAATTGCACCCAGAAGACGATAGTTCTTCCTCAACAGAGACCAGTAGCAGTTCTTCTAAATAAAAAGAATCCCTGAGTTTAAAAACTCAGGGATTTTATGATTTCTTTTAAAAAAACTTAGTCTAGGACTTCAAAAACAGAAGCTGTTAAATTCTCCACGTAGAATGGTCGTTTATGACGACTATTCCCAACCATCAATTTCAATTTATTTGAATTTTGGAGGTAATATGGAAGTCCGCTGGCGTTGAAGATGACCAAGTACTTCTTGTCTCCTGTTAGTTCATAGATGACAAGACCGCTGGTATCAGTTGCAGATTGAATAAAGACTTGTTGATAGATTTTATCATAGCTTTCAAATCCTAAGACAGCAAGACTTGTCTTCAAATTGATCAAGCTTCGGATATAGGCAATTGATTCCTTGTTTTGACTGACCAGATCCCAATTGACCCGATTCACAAAATCTGGAGCATTGTAGGAATTCATGGCCCGTTCACGATCCAAAGGAGTGATCTCTCCATCAGGACCTGTCGCTACCAATTTAGTCCGCATAAACTCTTGACCCAATTGCATGAAGGCCATGCCCTGAAAGAGCAGATTCATGGCCGTAGCCAACTCTGAGCGCTTGACCAAGCCTGCTACTTCTTCATTTGGATGTAGGGTCTGAAGCAAGTCATAGAGATTATAATTGTCATGAGCCTCCACATAATTCAAAACCTGATTCGGACTTAAATAATGACCCAGCTCCGCACTACCTAGAACAGCACGCGCAACGATATTCTCTGTTGATTTTCGGCTGACAAAGCCACGTTTGATGGAACCATAAACCTCAGCTCCTTTAATAGCATCGCGCTCCGTGTCGTTAAAGAATCCAATACGTGGCAATTGCGCCGCATTGTCTTTCTTAGCCTTATCCTCTGGTGCGAGACCGGTTCCCATGTCCCAACCTTCTCCATAAAGGAGAATGCGAGGATCCAGAGCATCCATCGCCTCCCGAATAGCATTCATTGTCGTCACATCGTGAATGCCCATCAAATCAAAGCGGAAACCATCGATCTGGTACTCTTTTACCCAGTGCGTGAGGGAATCAATCATGTACTTGCGGTACATTTCATGCTCACTCGCCGTCTCATTACCGACACCTGTCCCATTTTGGAAGCGCCCATCTGGCTCCATCCGGTAATAATAATCCGGAACTGTATTTTGGAAAGGACCATGCTCAGTTGAGTAGGTATGATTGTAGACCACATCTATGACTACAGAAATCCCAGCTTCATGATAAGCCCGGATCATAGTTTTAAGCTCTTTCATCGTCTGCTTAGGATTGGATGGATCCGTTGAAAAACTGGTTTCTGGTGCAGAATGATTCTGAACGTCGTAACCCCAATTGTAGGTCACATGACCTTCTTTATCGTACTGTTTATAGCGATCAGATATCGGCTGCAATTGCACGACATTGACCCCTAACTGACGGATATAATCAAAGGCAGTCGCATCGCCATGGCTATTGACGGTTCCTTCTTGGCAAGCCCCCAGATAGGTCCCACGCAAAGACTCGTCCACACCTGATGTCGGTGACTTGGTCAAATCCCGAAGGTGCATCTCATAGATCACTGCTTGACAAGGATTGTCCAGGCGCCAGGGAGTCCCATCGGCGCCTTTTTTAGTGCCCCAATCAAACTGACGATCTGCTCTTGAGAGAATGGCTGAGCGCATTCCATCGGCTGTCGTGGCAATGCTATAAGGATCGCGCGTCACTTGAGTCTGGTGTTCAAAATGCACACGATATTGATAAGCCATGCCACTTAAATTTCCTAGAAAATCTAGAATCCAAACACCTTGGGTGTTTTCTGGATGGTAGCTAGACTCTTGTTTGCCTCGCATCATCGGAATAGTCTTCCAAATAGGCGCATCCAACTCTGTTGATTGATAGAGCAACAATTCAACTTTCTTAGCAGTAGGGGCCCACAGCTTAAAGCAATACTCCCCTTCTTCTTCGCGATAACCAAGCCAGCCTTGATAAGCCCATTTGGTGTCAAATTCCTTGGCATGGGTCGCCATATCGTAGGCATGAGGCTGACGATGACTATAAGCATGACTCGTCAAAGCAGCTTGCAAAGAATAATAGACAGTATCGTCCCCATCGAGAATCCAAACTTCTCGAACATACCCTTCTGGTAAGAGTTCGATTTCAAAATCACGGGTTTTGGTGAGCCAATCTCCCTCTTTAACCAAGACATGACCCCGACTCAAGGCATCCTCACTCTCGTATACCAGATTTCCCTCTACTCCAAAATAATCCAACTTGGAGAAAGAGACTGATTTTCCTTCTACTTGATCCTGCCATTGCCACATATCATAGGCAAAATAATTTCCTTTTTGCTTATGAAAATGAAGCTTTACATGGTATTGTCGCATAACATTTTCCTATTTCCAATTTGATACCGAAGGAACCATTCGCTCGTGAAACACGTACATGGCTCTAACTATTTGTTTCTATTCTTCAGATGTGTGAACCAAAGCATCGTTGTTGATTTCATCAATATTCGCAAAGAATTCCAAGTGATTATGAAAGACTTCCAATTCAACTGGAGTATCTCCCCCATATTCGCCATCTAGATTGATGCGGAATGGTTGAGCATTTTTCCCTAACATTTCGATCGACAATTTCTTGGTCTTGAGATATTCTACATTTTCATCGTGCACATGCTTGCCTCCATTAATGGCCTGAATCATCAAGGACAACATGTTAAAGAGCTTAGCAGTTTTTACGATAATCAAGGTGAAGTTTCCATCATCTAGCTTGGCATCTGGTGCGACACTTTCAAAGCCAGCAATAGAGTTGGTCAAAGCCACAAAAATCATAGACGCTGGCCCTTCAAAGACACCATTGTCGTGTTCGATCCGCACCTTACGAGCCTTGTTTCTCGGCAACATTTTAGCTGCTTCTGCCACATAGGCAAAGTAACCCAGGCGAGATTTGACACTGCTTGGGACACTGAAGGTCAACTCTGTCAGAGTCCCTGCTGCAGCAATATTGATAAAATACTTACTGCCATAAGCACGACCAATGTCCATTTGAATGGTTTGATTCTTTTCGATAATGCGGGCAGCTGCCACTGGATCTCCCATCGGAATCTTCAAGGCACGCGCATAGTCATTGGTTGTGCCGGTTGGGATAAAGGCCATCTGCGGACGATTTTCCAGACCTGCAACTCCATTGACCACTTCATTAATCGTGCCATCTCCACCAGCAGCAATGATTAAATCAAAGCCTGCTTTGGCGGCTCTTTCTGCTTCATTTTGAGCAGAAAATGGTTCTGGAGTCGTTTGATAGGCGCTGGTTTCGTAGCCCACATCTTCGAGTACGTCCAAGACTTCCGCAATATTTTTCTTGATAATTTCTTGCCCAGAGGTCGGATTATAAATTAAACGGGCTTTTTTGATTCGTTCTACCATAAAGTTCCTCTACAAACTTTCAAGCCAGGCCTCATCTTCTACCTGGATTCCTAATTCTTGTGCTTTGGTTAATTTGCTACCAGCGTCACTACCTGCTACGACCAAATCTGTTTTTTTGGAAACTGATCCAGTTACCTTGGCACCCAGGCTCTCTAATTTGGCCTTTGCTTCTGAACGTGTGAGCCGCTCTAGCTTCCCAGTCAAAACAACCGTCATCCCTGAAAGGGCCGCATCGGCAGCAACTTTTTCACCAAGATAGGTCAGATTGACTCCAGCTTCTTTCAATTCATGCAGGAGACGCTTGGATCCCTCTTGTGCGAAATAAGACTTGAGACTTTCAGCCACGACCATACCGAGACTATCAATGCTGGCAATCCGTTCTGGATCAGCGGTAGCCAGTTGATCGAGGTCATGGAATTCTTGGAGCAAGATTTGACTGACCTTGCTTCCGACATGGCGGATTCCCAAACCAAAGAGTAACTTTTCAGCTGAATTCTCTTTTGAAGCTTGAATGGCTTCATAGAGTTTTTCAGCAGATTTTTCTTTGAAGCCTTCTAAGGTTAATAGATCCTCTACAGTGAGCCGGTAGATCCCAGCTACATCCTCTACCAACTGAGCCGCGAAGAGTTTCTCTACAACAGCTGGACCCAAGCCTGTGATATTCATAGCATCCCGACTTGCAAAGTGGTTCAATCCCTCCTTAATCTGAGCTGGACAGAGCGGATTGATACAGCGAAGGGCCACCTCATCCTTGAAATGAAGCAACTCACTCTGGCAGCTCGGACAATGACTTGGAATAGCTAATGCTTGATCAGAGACCCGTTTATCTTTGACGACACGTAAGACCGCTGGAATGATATCACCAGCCTTGTAGACAATGACGGTATCTTCCTGATGAATATCTTTTTCAGCAATATAGTCCACATTGTGCAAGGTTGCGCGACTAACGGTGGTTCCTGCTAGTTGGACTGGAGTTAGATTGGCAGTTGGTGTCACAACACCGGTCCTTCCAACGGTCCAATCCACCGATAGGATTTTCGCTTCTTTTTCTTCAGCTGGAAACTTATAAGCGACAGCCCATTTTGGAGCCTTGACGGTAAAGCCTAGTTCTTCTTGAACAGCTAGGTCATTGACCTTGATGACGATCCCATCGATATCATAGGGAAGATCCTCTCGAAACTGAGCTACTTTTTGGATAAAGTCCCAAATTTGCTCCATATCCTCTGCCAACACTCGCTCTTGGTTCACGACAAACCCTAAGCGAGCTAATTTCTCAAGCACGCCTTCCTGACTGCTTTGATCAGTGGGACTCACTTCTTGATACAAGAAGGTCGCGAGATTTCGCTTGGCCACGATTTTCGTATCCAATTGGCGAAGCGTTCCCGCAGCAGCATTCCGTGGATTGGCAAACTCAGGCTCGCCATTTTCTTGACGGATCTGATTGACCCGATCAAAGGAAGCCCGTGGCATGTAGCACTCGCCTCGAACTGTGATGTTCACTGGCTCTGGTAACACCAAAGGAATGTCCTTGACCCGCTTGAGATTCTCTGTAATATCCTCACCGACAGAACCATCCCCACGTGTTGCTCCTGTTACAAGGACACCATTTTCATAGGTGAGGGAAATGGACAAGCCATCGATCTTCAACTCGCATACATAGCTGATAGAAGGAAATTCCTTACGAACACGCTGATCAAAAGCTTCTAATTCTTCACGTGAAAAAGCATCCTGCAAACTATAAAGGGGATACTGATGCTGGTATTTAGTAAAACCTTTTAAAACCACACCACCTACACGGTGAGTTGGACTCTCTGGTAAGATCTCATCTGGATGAGCTGTTTCTAGTTCCACCAACTCCCGATATAATTGATCGTATTCACTATCTGAAACAGATGGAGCGTCTTTTGTGTAATACTCATAAGCATAGCGATTGAGTAATTCCACTAATTCTTTCATTCTGGTTTTCATGTTCTTATTTTATCATAAAATCTTAATTTAGCCTTGAATTTACTGCATTCTTAGCATTAAAAAAAGGGGCTGGGACAAAAGTCCTAGCCTCTCAATTATTTTTAGATTGTCGAGCAA
>NZ_JVSR01000001.1:0-3821 GCF_001069785.1 Streptococcus parasanguinis | reverse complement strand
ATCGAGTGGTACTATAAGGGTGAAGAAGGTCTGAAATGGTACACTTGGCGCACCTATTCATACCCATTTAAGAATAAAGCTGAATTTAATAAGAAGCTTGATGAAGAAATCAAAACTATTAAAGAAATTCAAAAAGAAAATGAGGGTGATTGACCCGTTTTTGAAATAAATCTTAGCTTATTAAGGGCCCAACTATATTGTTAGGAAGACATTTCCTTTGGATTGGATATGTTGTTAGAATGATGTGGATATGATGAAAGAAGTAAAAAAGAGACGATTCAGTTTAAAAGTTTTTCTATTTGCTTTGATTTTTGTAGTTGTTGCTGGAATTTTCATAGTAGTTCAAAGAGGTAAGACTCAAGAAAATTCAAAATCGATATTAGAACAACAACGATTTATTGTTGTAGATGATTCGGAAAATGAAAATTTATATAAATTTAATTTTGAGAATGGGTATGATTTGAAGAGTGAAAATTTTTATAGTAGAACTCAGGTAGTTGAAAAAAATGGGAAGATGTATGATGGTAGTTCAGATGAAAAGCCTGATGACAGATATCATTTATTCTTATACCGAAATGTCACTTCCGCAATTCTGAATTTAAAGGTTTCAAAAGATGAGATCGAGAAATCAAACTATATCATTGAGCGAGATCCGAAATCTCTAATTACTAAATCGCTAGTGAAAGAGGAAAAGACACCTGAATTTGAGGCTAGAGTTTTAGATAAAACTGACCAATTTTCGAAAGTTCGGATCACCTATAATCAAGATTATTTACCAGTCAAACTTGAATGGTATTTTAAAGGGAAAGATGGGTTGAAGTGGTATACCTGGAGCCGTTTTTCCTATCCATATAAGACTGAACCTGAATTTAATAAAAAACTAGATGAAGAAATCCAGCGTATCAAAGATATTAAAGAGGAATACGAGTTGGAGAAGAAAAACGGATAATAAATTGATTATTAAATTGATTCAAAAAGAAAACGAGGGTGATTAGATTGAATCGGTCCAATTTCTTGAAATGAACCCATTCTTTCATCTTCTCGGGAAAGGTTTCGTGCAAAATGCTTGAAAAAGTGGTATAATACGGGAAATAGCTTTTGGGAGGAAATTATGACTGTAGCGAAGATTGTTTTTGCTAGTATGACTGGAAATACTGAAGAAATTGCGGATATTGTAGCGGACAAATTCCGTGATCTTGGTGTCGAAGTAGATGTGGATGAGTGTACAACTGTGGATGCGGAGGACTTCCTTGATGCGGATATCGCAGTGGTAGCGACCTATACATACGGCGATGGAGAGCTTCCAGATGAGATCCAAGATTTCTACGAAGATTTGGCTGGCCTTGATCTCAAAGGCAAACTTTACGGTGTGGTAGGATCAGGTGATACCTTCTACGATGAATTCTGTAAAGCAGTTGATGATTTCGACCGTTGCTTCGCTGCGACTGGTGCTGAAAAAGGTTCTGAGTGTGTCAAAGTTGATTTGTCTGCAGAAGACGAAGACATTGAAAAATTAGAAGCCTTTGCAGAAGAACTTGTAGCAAAAGCAAATTAATGACAAAGAGACTGGATCGATGGATTACAGCCTCGATTTATATCCAAAATAAAGAGGAGACACATGGATTTAGATCAGATTCGTAAGGACATTGACCAAATCGATCAAGAGCTTGTAGCCTTGCTGGAAAGACGGATGGTCTGTGTCGGTCAGATTGTAGAATATAAGGAGCAGCAGGGTTTACCTGTGCTCGATCAAGGAAGGGAAAGAGAGGTGCTTGAGAAAGTCGGCTCTCTCGTGACGGAGGAGCAGTATCGTGCGACCATTCAAGCTCAGTTTCAAGATATGATGAAGCGCTCGAGAGACTTCCAAGAGGAGGTGAGGGCGCGTGACTAGTCTATCTATCAAGAAAAAAGCACAACAGTATGTGGTCCTAACAGGGATGGCGCTTTTCATTGGTCTCTTGGTTGGTGCCATTGATATGATTTTTGGTCAAGGTCTTCTTCTGATCGGGGATTTCCGAAGCCAGCACTGGCCTTTGATTGTTTTTCTAGCCTTAGCGGGGCTTGTCATCGTTTATCTTTATAAACGTTTTGGTGGCAAGGCTTCAAAAGGGATGGGCCTCATCTTTGATGTTGGACACGCACGTGAGGAGAAAATCCCCTTGGTCTTGGTGCCTTTGATTATGCTGACGACCTGGATGAGCCATCTCTTTGGTGGTTCGGTCGGTCGGGAAGGCGTAGCGGTCCAGATCGGAGCGACCCTTTCGCATCGTTTTGCCCGTCATATCAAGATTCCAGATGCTTCGCGTATTTTTCTTATGACCGGGATGGCAGCTGGTTTTGCGGGGCTCTTTCAGACGCCACTGGCAGCAACCTTCTTTGCCCTTGAAGTCTTGACAGTTGGGGAGTTGCAGTTGATGGCTCTCTATCCTGCCCTTATCGCTTCGATCATGGCTAGCTTTACCTCTCATGCCCTTGGCTTAGAGAAATTTGCTGTGCCACTTAGAGAAACGCTGAGCTGGACACCAGAGACCTTGATCAAAGTTGCCCTTCTTGGCCTGGCTTTTGGCCTCGCTGGGAAACTCTTTGCTGTTAGCCTTTCCTGGTTGAAGAAAACAGTTGCTCAAGCCTTGCCTAATCCTTATATCCGGATTGCCCTTATAGGGGCTGGACTTAGTTTGGTCCTCTTGACCCTCCAGCTGACCAAGGTCGGCACTTATAGTGGACTTGGAACCAATCTGATTGATGTGGCTTTTCATCAGGGTAGAGCGCAGAGTTATGACTGGATCTTGAAGCTCCTCTTTACCGTGGTGACCATCTCTGCTGGATACCAAGGGGGAGAAGTGACACCGCTCTTTGCGATCGGAGCTACGCTTGGAGTCTTCCTTGCTCCTATGCTAGGGTTACCCGTCTTAGTCGTGGCCGCTATCGGTTATGCCAGTGTCTTTGGCAGTGCGACGACGACCTTGCTCGCACCGATCTTGATCGGAGGAGAAGTCTTTGGCTATGCCAATCTTCCTTTCTTTGTTATTGCTTGCGCCATCGCCTATTGCCTACCAAAAGAGTGGAGCATTTATTCCGGTCAAAAAGTTGCGAAAAAGTAGAGAAAAGAGCTTTACAAACCTGAGATTATCTGATATGATAGTTTCTGTGCGTAATGGAAGCACAAAAATACAGTTTATCCGCTGAGGGAGGTCCCTCAAGATTGACGAAGATAGGAGAATAAAATGAATCCATTAATCCAAAGCTTGACTGAAGGTCAACTTCGTACTGATATCCCTGCATTCCGTCCTGGTGACACTGTTCGTGTACACGCGAAAGTTGTCGAAGGATCTCGTGAACGTATCCAGATCTTTGAAGGCGTTGTTATCGCTCGTAAAGGTCAAGGACACACTGAAATGTACACTGTTCGTAAAATCTCTAACGGTGTCGGTGTTGAACGTACATTCCCAGTACACACTCCACGTGTAGAAAAGATTGAAGTTGTACGTTACGGTAAAGTACGTCGTGCGAAATTGTACTACCTTCGTGCATTGCAAGGTAAAGCAGCTCGTATTAAAGAAATCCGTCGTTAAGACGAACAAGGAGGCGGGAGTGATCTCGCTTCTTTTTTTATAGGTCCCCTTAGTTCAATGGATATAACAACTCCCTCCTAAGGAGTAGTTGCTGGTTCGATTCCAGCAGGGGACATAAATTTATGACGAAGAGGGATTTTCTAATTGAATAGAAATTCCTCTTTCGAGACTTTCCTTAGGTGTAATTCTATTTAGTTTATATATTTTTAGTATTCTAAAAGAGATAAAGGAATTAAAGCAAATAAAAGG
>NZ_JVSR01000013.1:0-14550 GCF_001069785.1 Streptococcus parasanguinis | reverse complement strand
GCTCGACAATCCAAAAATAATTGAGAGGCTAGGACTTTTGTCCCAGCCTCACTCGGAATTATTGAGAGTAAAACAGTTTGGGAAACTGTTTTAGCCTGAGCCCACAAATTAAAGAGCGAACGGGCTCAATACTAATTGAACACGGGCTGCTGATTGTGTCAAAAAGCACAAAATACATTAGTACTAAATCCAAGACACAGTAGCTGATTGAATTCTTCTCTCACCTTTTAGCTCGGAAAAATCCTAATCAGCCTTGTGGGGCCAGTACAACGAAGCAATCCCATACAACAGTACTTCTTTCCTGCTTCCTATTTTGACTTTATCCGCAGACCCCTTTGTATCTTTATTCAGTCATGGAACTTCTACAAAGTTCTCTGACGTCCGTACTCACCTAAGAAAAGTTTCTGAGATGAATTTATCTTAAATCTGAGAGCTTGATACCTCTAGCCTCTTTACTTTAAAGCTTAATTTTCAATCATGTTAATCTTTATCTACTTTTAAATAATTATAGAAGTTAATTACAGTAGATAAAAAACTCAATAAACAAATGAATTGAATCAATATTTTAACAGGCTGTCTAACATTGTTCATTTGTGTCAATATGATAAAAGAAGAATTTATAAAGATGATTAACTGTAGCAATATATTTGTATAATTAAATTTCATTTTTGTTCACCTTTTATTTCTAAAATATGATCAACTTGGTTATAGATGTCAGGAGAGTGAGTAGCTATTATTATAATTTTATTTTCTTTCTTTAAGCGCAATATCAATTCTATTATTTCTTCACTATTCTTTTGATCTACAGATGCAGTTGGTTCATCTGCTAATATAATTGGTGAATCTTTTAAAATTGTTTTAGCTAGAGCTACACGTTGAGCTTCTCCTCCTGAAAGAGTATATATTTTACGATTTAGATTCACATCAAGATGAACCCTTTTTAAAGCTTCATTCATTTTCTGTTGCTTTTCTAACTTGCCTATTTTCTCTCCAACAAAAGCCAACATTAAGTTTTCTTGAATCGACTTATTTTCGATAAGACCAAAATTTTGAAACAAATAACTAAGATAATTTTTGAAATAATCCTTTTCTTTAATATTATTTAGATTAATATCATTTACAATTATATCTCCTGAATCAGCTTCTTCTAATTTACCAATAATATTTAGTAATGTGGTTTTTCCAGCACCAGATGCACCTATCAGAGCATAAGAATTCCCTTCATAAAAATTATAATTTAAATTCTCTAGAACAATACGGTCATCGAATCCTTTATTAATATTTCTTAATTCGATCATATTAAGCTCCTTTTAGAAATAAAATATTTACTCTTTTCTCTTTAATTAATTGAAATGCAAATATAATTAGCAACAATAATAAGTATACAAACGGGACTAATATTAGTAGAAAAGAAAATCTTAAAACAATTGTACAAATACCAATTAGAGTAAAGCACGTAATAAGTAATCCAAGATAAACTCGATGAATACATAATTGGTTTTTCCCAGCCAAACGTTCTATAAAATGTTTCCTCCTTTCTTGATAAAAATAAATACTATTCATCAAAATGAACAATAAAAATGAGGTAGTAATACTTAAAACAGTCGTAGCAAGTAAAAAGTATTTTCTTGTTACTATCATATCAATTCTTTTCTCAATAGATAATAAGCCACTAGTAAGTGAACCGAAGGAAGCTGTCAATTTATATTTTCGAATTAACGTAGTTACTTTTTCAGAATGGTTAACTATTAAGAACGAGGTTGGCAATAAAGCATAGTTAGGTTTTTCCACAACAATAATTGGATCATGGACCATTGCTTCATTTGAAAATTGCCTTCCAATTAAAGAGTAAACTGGATAAGTAAACAAGTCACCACCTTCGTATATGAAACTAGCAATTTTGGAATTTGGTTGGGTATCTTCGACTAATGTTTCCTTAGTTGAAAATCCTCTTTTCTCAAAGTATTCCCATTTCTTCTTTAATTGATTAAACATATTTTGATAACGATTTGGAATTAAAATCATTTTATCATATGTTTTCATGTCTTTTAGAAATAATCTTGCTGAGTCAGATAACTTAATTTTATTTACTGAAACGTAGTTAGCATTAACATAAATTACATTTGAAGAATAATCTGAAGTTGGTTCGAAATTCTTATTATCTTTGTTCGAAATCAACATATTATCTAACATATCGTTTCTATAAATAATCGTAGTGTTGTCAGATAACTCATTAAAGAATTTTTCTTTTTGATCTTGTGAAACACTGTCGCCATCTTCTAAAGAAGTTATCTCATAATATTCTGCATTCCTTTGCCAATGACTTTTTCCTACCTCTAACGATTCCACTTCTTTAGTTATTGAAATCATTCCATAAACACAGAACATAACAGAAAATAAAGTAAATAGCTGTATTAGGATCGTCAAAACAAAGATGAAACCTAGCGGAGCCTTTCCTTTAATTGATAAAATAATTGGTTGGTGTTGAAGAATATAATAAAAACAATGTGAAAGAAAAAAATTAACGATAAATATTAATAAGGCCCAAACAAACACTGGTACTAAGATTATCAACAGAGCTAGAATCGAAAATTTTCTTAAAATGATTAATGTACTAACAATACCAAGTACAGAACATATCAATAAACATAAGATAAAAATACTATCGTTTTTTGTTTGTTCTATAGCAATCGCATGCTTTCCTTTGCCAGAAACTCTTAATATTCCAACCTCTTTCATGCCAGAAACTTGTTGAGCTAGTATTAAAGAGATATAGGTAATTAAAATCCCAATTACGATCAATACTGATTGTGGAGTATTCAATAGTAATCGAAATAGAGCAGTCTCATAATTAGTTGGCAAAACTCTAACAGTGGCATTAAGCTGCAATAATCCTTCAGCTACTTGCTCCGCATTCATAGAACCACTCACAACAACATAAACTGTATTGTATGAACTATTTTCTATTAATTCATTATCCGTTTGCTGCTTTAGCTCTTTAGGTAAATTTTTGGCTCCAATTGGAACATATGTATTTTGTATTTGTTTATTAAACTCATCGACAGGAGCAACAATTCTTCTTGCTAGAACAATATCGTTTTTAGCTACAAATTCATTAATTTTATCAGAAAAATCGACAGGAGATTTTTCAACAACTATTACATTTCTAAAACCAGCAAAAATCTCGTTTTCATTTGTATTGATGAATAACAATCCAATTAAACAAATCAAAAGAAAGGAAATAATTAATAAAATTTTTTTAAACTTACTATACATCCTGTACCTCGCTTTTAAAAAGCTCAACCCTAATGTATTCGACAAAATTTTTAAAAGAGGAGGGGTGCTCCTCCTCTTACTTATCTATGAAATTCATGATATTCTAACTTATGAATACCAAATACATATTGTAGAACAAATAAAATCGTTAATTTGAGTAAAAACCGGAAGGATTATAGTAAAATGTTGCTGGATCCCAAAGAGTCCCTATAGATGCTTTAGCCCAAACACCAGGGCCAGCATTTCTAAAATTTTTAATTCCATTATTTGCATTCACAACCTTTGCACCATGATTTTTATAGTCATGCTTATAGTGAGAATATGCATTATTCCATCCATAACCATAATCCCAAGTACCACCACGTACTATAACTCTATCTGCATATGAAATTGAAGCGATCGACAAAGTTGCAGATAATATGATAATCGTTAACAGTTTAGAAATCTTATTCATAGCATTTCCCTCAATTTCTTATAATCTTAGCAATAATTAAAATTTTATATTGTACATAATAACCAGCTCCAATCATACAAAATTATCTATATTCTTATTACTCATTAATATAGATGAAAATTCAAATGTTGAAATTCCTATCATAGAACTCTTTGGAATGTATCACTCCTGGATCTATACCTTCTACTTTATTAGAAACATATACAGTACCAAAAGTAAATAACAATAAACTAAACATAATTGAAATATTTCTAAAAAGCTTCTTCATCACTTGTAACCCCTTTCATTTTACAAGCGAATTGTATCACTTTAAGCATTCATTGTCAATAATTAATATTATTTTTTTGTTATTTTTTAAAGTTATATACTATAGTTATTTCTTCATATGATAATTATATCTAAAAAAACCTCGCCTTTAGGCGAGGCCGTAGATAAATACATAAACAATTGTATTGCAACCACATTATTAAATTAAGTTATTTTTTATATAGTTTTCTATAGTGAGTGCCATTTTCTCATTTCCAGATAAACTATACAACGTCTCAGATAATTTAAAATATTTTTTCACTTCGTCTTTTTTTGCAAACCCTTCACTTACGTTACCTAATAAACAGAATAAGTCCGGTAATAAATAAAAGTGATTAAATTTTTTACAAATATCGATTGTTTTCAAAATTTCAGAAATTGCTTCTTTAATTTGATTATCTATCCATAAATATCGACAGTAATTATAACGCACTTTAACTAATAATTCAAAATTCTCCATTATTGATATATTAGATTTTTCGAGTGGAATTATGATTTTTTGATACATTTCCCCACTTATTTTTTCATTTTCTAAATCTATATAAGAATAGAAATTAAGAAGACTGTTTAGAAACATAAAATAATCTCTATCTGATTCTGACATTTTATTTAATAATGTTTCTAACTTCTTTATAGCCTCCGTTTTTTTATTATCACAATGAAAAAGAATAATTGATTCTATCCATGAAAGGTATGATTGATCATACAACGGAAGTTTATGTTTTTTTTCTTTTTCTAGATTATATAAATACTTTAGAGAGAAATAATCTCTTTGATTTAATAATTTTTTTGATAAATCTATAAAATTTCCAAGCGTAGAACTATCCGCTAAAATATTCTCATCAAAAAAATATTCCATAGGTACGTTAAGTTTCTGAGCTAATTTATAAAGAATATCAGATCCAGGATTATACTTTCCTTTTTCTATTCGACTTATTTGTCCCTGTTTACAGATTCCCTCAGCTAATTCTGATTGAGACAACTTCAATTCTAATCTTCTACTTCGAAATCGACTTGCTAATAATGTCATTTTCCCACCTCCTGATCTATATCTACGCAGGTGTATTTTATCATTATTTTAGATAATGTCAATAATATATATATATTTATTGATATTTCTTATAAAAGTTGTTTGGTTCTTAAATAATTTTTACAATTGAATCTTATAGACAATATTATTCTTACTTTGAAACAGCTATTTACAATATTTATCTTTGTCATTATTAAAAATTCTAATAACCCACAATTTATCATTTGAATAAATCCTTAAAATCTTAATTTTTCCCAATCATCGTCTGTCCGTTTGCGATAATAGTACTCGGACAAATCTGGGTCTTCCATCACTTCCAGCAGAGGAAGCATGTCGTAGGATAAGTCCAACTGTTCTAATTGGTCTTTCTCAACCCAAGAAACTTCTCCTTCCTCAGATGATCTGAGCTGGCCTGTGAATTCTGTCGCTTTGTAGCAAAAGACAATATAGCGACCTCCCTCGTCTAGTGGCCAGTCTTTGACTGCGACCAGTTTTGGATCTGTAATTGACAGTCCTGTCTCTTCGTAGACTTCACGGATGACAGATTCTGCAAGACTTTCTCCTTCTTCAATATGGCCTCCAGGAAAGGCATAACCAGACCATTTTTTGTAACGCTCTGGTGAGCGGTATTGGAGTACTACTTTTCCATTCGTAGGATCTTCCACCAAACAAAGATTGGTAAGTACAGTAGATGTTGCGCGTGACATAAATTTCCTTTCTATGATGGTAACAATTAATCAAAATAAACTTTTTTCTTTACCTCTTTCTTCATCACAAAGGGATTGACTAGCTCATGGTATTCATCAAAAATATCCAAAAGAAAGCCTCTCTCAAAGATAATGGTCTTCTCTTTTAACGAATATTCCGAGTGAATCGTTACCGGACCATGGCCATCAAAGGTAAAGAACAACTCAATGAAAAATACCAGAATCACCATAGCAAAGAAACTCAAAAGAACACTAACAAGGTTCTTCCAATTTGGAGCATGTTTTCGATAGAAGCGATACCAGATGTGACTAATAGCCGTCACTGCTACAAGATACAGCCAGGGATTCCAAAGAAGTGGAGTAAATGCGTAGCCAAAGAATCCTAAAAGGACGTTGGCAAACATGAAAGTCAGTAAAAGAATATAAATAATTTGAAATACTTTTATGAGTTTTATCATTCCTTATCTCTCTTCATTTTCCTCAATTTTATTATAAACAAGATCAAGGCCGCTAAAATAAAGAAGATCGCATAGGTCACTATAGGAAACCAGATGTATTTCAGATTCAAGGTGTAAAGCGCTGGAATAAAATCTCCTATATGTCGCCCTTTGATCCCAAACCCAATATGCAAAACAGACGTAATCGCATTCAGGTACAAAAAGACGGTTGCGAAATCTCCAATGGAAGCTCGGTCTTCTTTCTGCACTCGAAAGAAACTAAAATACAATCCATTCAGCAATAAATATAGATTCATGAATAAGGGAAATAGATAATTAAAATCACGGTAAGTCCTTGGGATTAGATGATTGTCAAAAAGAAAGACACCTAGGGTCGCTCCCATTGCCAAAAACATGATAAAATCCAAAAGCATACCAATACCTGAATGCTTTTCAAGCCACAGGTTTAAGCGATCTAACCAGCTTCTTTTACTCTTTATTCTATTTTGATGCTTGACCTTCTTCACATTATTTTTCTTCTGCTTCACAAATCTCATTCCCTAACCTTAAGGATTTACTCAAAGTTTCTTCACTTCTGCTGCTACCTTCTGGAGATGGTGTTCTCGCATGCTAGCGGTATTCACATCCCGGCCGACTTCTCCCAAGATGCAGACGCGCTTGGTTTTGATCCCACAGTGGTTCAAGACGGCATTCTTCAAAACAGAGATACCATAACTATCTGGAATGTTGAGAGGGCCTGAAAAGATCTTGTACCACCAAGTAGGCGCCATGGAGGTCGCATATATACTAGCTGTTTTCCCTTTGAGCAACTTCTTGAATTGCTTGCCTCTGAGGTAATTCCAGATAAAGCTCCCCTGATCATTGGCCGAGTAGGCAATCCCAGGTGTGAAGACCCGATCGATCCAACCTTTCATAAGACTCGGCATACTACTCCACCAGATGGGATAGACAAAGATCAGGTGATCCGCCCACTGGATCCATTCTTGAGAACGAAGGATAAAGGAATCTTCCTCCATCCGCTTTCGATAACCATAGCGAAGGACCGGATCAAAGTCCTCTTCATTGAGATTGATCACTTGGAGCTCGTGGCGATTTGATTCAATCGTTTCGACAATGGTTTGAAAAATAGCCTGACAGTAACTTTCCTGATCCGGATGCCCATTGATGACTAAAATCTTCATTCGTCTTCTCCTTCATTTCTTTGGTTCATTCTATCTCTTTTATTTTTTTACTTGATTAATTGATAATGGTTCAAAGGTTGATAGATAGGTCCTTTAGGAATTTTTATTTGAAGAACACATCATCCGCAATTCCTTAACAGGTTTTCCAAGTTTAAGTATTTGTTCTTGGCCATCAAAAGTAAAACCCATTTTTTGATAGAAAGCAATAGCTCGCTTATTATCTTTCAATACCCATAAATAAATCTCAGAGAAATGATCAAGAACAGCAAATGCAGCATGCATTAACTGTTTACTCACACCTTTTCCATAGTAATCTTTTAAAACATATAAGGCAATGATTTCACCAGCTTGAATGGCTTCATCACAAAAATTTCCATAGCTGATAAATCCAACGACCTTCTTTCCATCCATCGCAATCAAGGTATTTTCTGGATACTTTTGACTAAAGAAACGACATCTATCTAATGTCATCGTCTCCTGATATTCCGCGGGTAAAAGATCGTCATAAGCCTCTCTCCACGTTTGCCAATGAACGAGAGATTTTCCTTCTATCTCTTCAGGAGTTTCCATCGTTTTAATGATAATCTTCATTCGCTTTATCCTATCTAATCCAAAGCCTTGACTTCTAACATCATATCGCGGATCTGTGCTGCCAATTCGAAGTCAAGCACTTCGACGGCTTCTTGCATTTGGCCTTGCAGTTTCTTGACCAGTTCCTTGCGCTCTTGGCGGTTGAGACTGGTAATATCCACTTCCTTGTCCTCTTCCTTGGCCACCGCCTTGGTAACAGAGATCAGGTCACGGATTTCCTTCTTGATGGTTTGTGGCACAATGCCATGTTCTTCATTATAGGCCATTTGAATCTGACGACGGCGGGCCGTTTCATCGATCGCACGTTGCATAGACTGGGTCATGGTGTCCGCATACATAATCACGTGACCCTCACTATTACGGGCTGCACGCCCGATGGTCTGGATCAGTCCGCGTTCATTGCGGAGGAAACCTTCCTTATCCGCATCGAGAATGGCCACCAGACTAACTTCTGGTACGTCTATCCCTTCCCGAAGCAGGTTGATTCCGACCAAGACATCAAAAACACCCAGACGCAAATCACGGATGATTTCTGTCCGCTCCAAGGTCTTAATGTCCGAGTGCATGTATTTGACCTTGACACCCATTTCTTTAAAGTAGTCGGTCAAGTCTTCTGCCATCTTCTTGGTCAGGGTGGTGACAAAGGTCCGCTCTCCACGTTCTACACGCGCATTGATCTCACCCAAGAGATCATCCATTTGCCCCATGGTCGGACGCACTTCCACCTCGGGATCGAGAAGACCTGTCGGACGAATGATCTGCTCGATGATAGTATCGGTTTGTTCCATCTCATAATCACCCGGTGTCGCAGACACATAGACAATCTGATGGACATGGCTTTCAAACTCCTCCCGACGCAGTGGACGGTTATCCAAGGCAGACGGTAAACGGAAACCATAGTTGACCAGCATTTCCTTACGAGAACGGTCGCCATTGTACATGCCCTTGATCTGTCCCATGGTCATGTGACTTTCATCGATCATGATGAGGAAATCTTCAGGGAAGAAGTCAAGAAGGGTGTACGGTGGCTCTCCTTCACTCCGGCCATCCATGTGACGAGAGTAGTTTTCGACCCCATTGGTGTAGCCCATCTCCCGCAGCATTTCAATATCGTACTCAGTACGCTGTTTCAAGCGTTGAGCTTCTAGGAGCTTGCCTTCTTTTTCAAAGACCTTCAACTGCTCCTCAAGTTCCGCTTGAATCTTGGCAATGGCCACTTCCATATGGTCATCATTGGTCACGAAGTGAGTAGCAGGGAAAATGGCCAAGTGGTCCACATCTCCTAGAACTTGGCCAGTCAAAGCTTCAATCTCACGAATCCGCTCAATCTCATCCCCGAAAAACTCAACGCGAAAGGCATGTTCATCACGCGAAGCTGGGAAAATCTCCACCACGTCCCCACGAACACGGAATTTCCCCCGTTGAAAGTCGATGTCATTGCGCTCAAACTGGATGTCCACCAGATCATTGAGCAAACGATCACGAGAAATCTCCAGACCGGGGCGCAGACTCACCACGCTATCGGCATATTCCTTAGGCGAACCCAAACCATAGATACAAGAGACAGAAGCCACAACGATCACATCATTGCGCTCTAAGAGGGCTGATGTTGCGGAGTGACGAAGCTTGTCAATCTCATCATTGACCGAGCTATCTTTTTCGATATAGGTATCGCTCGATGGCACATAGGCTTCTGGCTGGTAGTAATCATAGTAAGATACGAAGTACTCGACCGCATTTTCAGGGAAAAATTCTTTGAACTCCCCATAGAGCTGGCCTGCTAGGGTTTTATTGTGGGCGATGACCAAGGTCGGTTTATTGACCTGGGCAATAACCTGGCTCATGGTATAGGTCTTCCCCGTACCAGTCGCTCCCATCAAGATTTGCGCCTTCTCACCACCCTCGATGTTATCCACCAACTGTTCAATGGCCTGCGGTTGGTCCCCAGACGGTTGGTATTTGGATACTAGTTTAAATTTGTTATCAGTTACTCGATTAATCATACTTTCTTCCTTTGATTATACTTCCCTTATTTTACCACAATAGATGATATTTCTCTGACTTTTGAGGACAGAATCCTCACATAGAAAAAGACCAGGCTCAAGTACCGGTCTTCATTTTCATCATCATTTCCTGTCAGCCATTTCACACTTATTATTCAACAGCTCTTTCATTTCTTTCCCCTAAGAGGTAAACAATCAGGACGGATAATAGAAGAACCAGAGTTGTGATGATCGATCCTTCTGCACCAAATGTCCCTCCGGTCAACCAGTCAGGTCCATCTCCCATGGTAAAACTAAAGATAGACGCATCTGCGCCTGTGCCACTGACTTGGAAACCAAGGAGATTTCCTTGTACATAGTTCCAAGTGCCGTGTTGGGCGACCACAAGCCAGATACTATCGGTATAGATAAAAAGCAGACCAGCTAGCACCCCATCAAGGATGATATTCAGAACGGATAAGAAGGTCACTCCTGAATTTCCTAGATGAAGAATGCCAAAGAGACTACTAGAAATCGCGATTGCTAAGGGAAGATTGGTTCTTGCAGCAATCCGAGTTAGGAGCCAACCCCGCGTCGCTACTTCTTCTGTACCACCTTGAAGGAGCCAAAATGGGAATAAACCTAGGATAAAAAGCAAGGGCTCTAAACTGAGCTCATTTAACACAAAAGACCCGATGCCACTGACTTGGTAGACAAGCGCGATCACTCCCATTTGAACAAGTGAAATCATGATCCCCCAGACTAGATACTTGAGCCAATTTCTTTTTACAAAGCCTAAGCTTGATAAAGCATTCTTCTCTATGACCTTCACCCAAAAAATAAAGAGAAATAGTATGATTACAAAACTGAAAAGCTCATAATAGAGAAGATAATGGTAGAAAAATTCTTGAATACTTGCTATCCCATTTCCTGGCGAAAAGAACTCCACTAGAAAACCTATCACTAAGGAAAATGGCCCCACAAGTTCACTACCAATCCAAAGACCTCCTTCTATAAAGAGAGATGCTAATAATACATAAAATAGTGTAGAAATAAGAACTGGCCATGAGGTGTTAGTTTTTATATCCTGAATCATCTTTCCTTTCTTCATGATCAACCTCCATTTATCTGATAGGTCCATTGTAGCAAAGAAAATCTAGAGCCGCAATATCGTTTCATGTTAGAAAACCTAACATGAAAACTCGATTTTTCTTGCAAAGCAAAGTCTATTATGATATAATAGCTTTTGTAGAAAAACATAAGACCATTCATACTCGTTTTGGTATGAATGATTTGTTTTTTTAAGGCCATCCTTTGGTCAATGTGCTCATGGGTCAAATCCCCTAAGAGAAAGAATTAGAAGGAGACAGAAATGAAGAAAAAATTACTAGCATGTTTGCTTTTCTTATTTCCAATCGTTGCATTCGCTGGTCATGCTCATGCTGAAACGATCAAGGTCGTTTTCGACACAGCATATGCACCGTTTGAATTTAAGGATTCAGATCAAACCTATAAAGGAATTGACGTAGAGATCTTGGACAAGGTCGCTGAAATCAATGGCTGGGATTTGGACAAATCCTTCCCTGGATTTGATGCAGCGGTCAACGCAGTTCAAGCTGGTCAAGCGGATGCCATCATGGCCGGAATGACCAAAACAACCGAGCGTGAAAAAGTCTTCACCATGTCTGATACTTACTATGATACAAAAGTTGTCATTGCGACTACGAAAGCTGACAAAATCACGAAGTACAGCCAATTAAAAGGGAAGACAGTCGGTGTTAAAAACGGAACTGCAGCCCAACGCTTCCTCGATAAAAACAAGGACAAGTACGGCTACAAGATCAAGACTTTTGATACTGGTGATCTCATGTATAACAGTTTATCAGCTGGTGCAGTGGATGCAGTCATGGATGACCAACCTGTTATTCAATACGCCATCCAAAAGGGTCAGGACCTAGCTATCAATATGGACGGGGAGGCAGTCGGTGGCTTTGCCTTTGGTGTTAAAAAAGGTGGAAATCATGAAAAGTTGATCACTGAATTTAACAAGGCTCTCGCTCAAATGAAAGCTGATGGAACACTTGATGAGATCATCAAGAAATGGACAGGTGAAAGCCAATCATCAAGTAACAGTGCCGTTCCAGAAACCACTACTCCTGCCGGTCAAAAAGCAACTCCTAAAAAATCAAAATATGTAATTTCAAGTGACTCATCTTTTGCACCATTTGTCTTCCAAAATGGAAAAAACAAATACACAGGGATCGATATGGACTTGATCAAGGCTATTGCCAAAGACCAAGGATTTACCATCGAGATTAATAATCCTGGATTTGACGCAGCGGTAAGTGATGTCCAATCCGGCCATGCGCAAGGAATGATCGCAGGGATGACCGTAACAGATGCTCGGAAAGAAACATTTGATTTTTCTGAACCATACTACACGGCCAATTCTATTCTAGCCGTTCAAGAAAGCAGCAAGATTGATTCATATGATGACCTAAAAGGAAAGACAGTCGGTGTTAAAAACGGTACTTCCTCACAAAATTTCCTTGAAAAGAACCAAAAGAAATATGGTTACAAGATCAAAACCTTCTCTGACGGAGCTTCTATGTACGATAGTTTGAATTCTGGTTCTGTCGCAGCGATCATGGATGACGAACCTGTTATCAAATACGCTATTAAACAAGGACGTAAATTCAAAACACCTATCGAAGGAACTCCAAGTGGTCAACTAGCATTTGCTGTTAAAAAGGGTGAAAATCCTGAATTGATCGAAATGTTCAATAACGGTCTTGCAAACTTGAAGAAAAGCGGTCAATACCAAAAGATTCTCGATAAATACCTTAAAGCAGATAGCAAATCAAGTACTTCAAGTACAACAGCAGATGAAACAACGATCTGGGGCTTGCTCCAAAACAACTACAAACAATTGTTAAGTGGTTTGGGTGTCACTCTTGCCCTTGCCCTTCTCTCTTTCGCCATTGCTATGGTGATCGGTGTTATCTTTGGGATGTTTAGTGTTAGCCCTTATAAATGGCTCCGCTGGACAGCGGAAATCTTCGTCGATGTCATTCGTGGAATCCCACTCATGATCCTCGCTGCCTTCATCTTCTGGGGAATTCCAAACTTGATTGAATCGGTCACAGGTCATCAATCCCCAATCAACGACTTTGTCGCAGGTACCATCGCCCTCTCCCTCAATGCTGCTGCCTATATCGCAGAAATTGTTCGTGGGGGGATCCAAGCTGTACCGATTGGACAGATGGAAGCCAGCCGAAGCCTGGGAATCTCCTATGGCAAGACCATGCGCAAGATCATCTTGCCACAAGCAACCAAACTCATGCTTCCAAACTTTGTTAACCAATTCGTCATTGCCCTGAAAGATACGACGATCGTTTCTGCGATCGGATTGGTAGAACTCTTCCAAACTGGTAAGATCATCATCGCTCGAAACTACCAAAGTTTTAAGATGTATGCGATCCTTGCCGTCTTCTACCTCGTGATTATCACCTTGCTAACACGATTTGCAAAACAATTAGAAAAGAAGGTTAACTAATGGCTAAATTAAAAATTGATGTCCATGACCTCCACAAATACTATGGTGAAAATGAGGTCTTAAAAGGAATCTCAACGAAATTCTACGAAGGGGATGTGGTCTGTATTATTGGACCGTCCGGTTCTGGTAAATCGACCTTCCTACGCAGTCTCAATCTCCTCGAAGAAGTGACAAAAGGTCAAATTACCGTAAATGGATATGATCTAACCGATCCAAAAACCAATGTTGATTTGGTCCGTGAAAATATTGGGATGGTTTTCCAACACTTCAACCTCTTCCCTCACATGAGCGTCCTAGAAAACATTATGTTTGCGCCAGTAGAGCACAAACTGATGACTCGCGAAGAAGCTCAAAAAGTCGGGATGGAATTATTGGAAAAAGTTGGTCTCGCAGATAAAGCCGATGCCAATCCAAACAGCCTTTCCGGTGGTCAAAAACAACGTGTGGCCATTGCTCGTGGACTCGCCATGAATCCAGATATTATGCTCTTTGACGAACCGACTTCTGCCCTTGACCCTGAGATGGTCGGAGATGTGTTGAACGTTATGAAAGAGTTGGCAGAGCAAGGCATGACCATGATCATCGTTACCCACGAGATGGGATTCGCCCGCCAAGTAGCCAACCGCGTCATCTTTACCGCAGACGGTGAATTCCTCGAAGATGGCAAACCAGACCAAATCTTCGACAACCCACAACACCCACGTTTGAAAGAATTCTTGGATAAGGTTCTAAACGTTTAAAAAATAGTGATTTTTGAAGCATCTAGCAATTTTGCTAGATGTTTTTTTAGACGAAAAAAGCATTTTCAAACCTGAAAATGCTTAGAATGTGGACTAACTATTTTAAAATAAAATAAGTAAAGCGATTCTAAAAAGGAACAACAATGATTTTCAATTTTAAAAATGAACCAAGAAAATACTGAAACTTTCCGCTGTGAGAAAAGTGTTAGAAACAAATCAGTTTCTAGCACTCGGGAGTTTTGAAACTTTAGGTTCAAAACTAAGTCATG
>NZ_JVSR01000012.1:0-9440 GCF_001069785.1 Streptococcus parasanguinis | reverse complement strand
CCCTACTCAACTGTGCGGAGGTGGGACAACGAAATCGAATTCTAACGAATGACCGATTTCTGTCCCACTCACTTCTTTCGTCTATCTATCAAGAAGTGAGGAAGGAATGAAAAAGAATATTGTAAAAGATGTCTTATTCTTGGGTCAAAAGTCAGAAGAAGCGACACCTGAGGATCGCACCTTGGCTTTGGATTTGCAGGACACCTTAAATGCTCATCTCCTTGAGTGTGTCGGTTTAGCGGCTAATATGATCGGGGTGAAAAAGCGGGTGATTATTATCCGAATGGGAAGTGAAAATCTGGTCCTGTTTAATCCGGTTCTCCTCGAAAAGAAAAAGCCTTACCAAACAGAAGAAGGATGCTTGTCCTTGGTGGGGAGTCGGCCGACCACTCGTTATGAGGAGATTTCAGTGGCCTATCGAGATGTGAATTGGAAAGCAAAAACAATTCATTTGTCAGGTTTTCCAGCCCAGATCTGTCAGCATGAAATGGATCATCTAGAAGGCATTATTATCTAGAAGTCATTAATGGAGTCGATTGGGCTCCATTTTTTTAGTTCTTATGGAAACTTTTTTCTTGACAGGGATCTTTTTTGTGTTAAAATAGTTCTCATAGTAACTTTAAAGTTCTTAAGAGAACTATTTGGAGGAAATGATGGACAAACCTTTACTAGAATTTAAAAAAATCGGTCATCTCATTCACCTCATGGTAGAAAGAGAGGCCAAGAAGAGAGGGCTTGAATTTAGCGCAGGACCCCAAGGTCAGGTATTGGGCTTTTTATCTCATCGTGAAAAGGAGGGGAAAGTGACCTTGATTCGGGATGTTGAGCAGGAACTTCATATCTCAAAATCCGTGACGAGTAACCTGATCAAGCGCATGGAGAAAAATGGCTTTATTTATCTAGAGCCTAGTCCAACCGATAAACGGGCCAAGTATGTCTACCTAACAGACAGTGTAAAAGATAAATTGAATGACATGAAACAATTCTTTGAAGAAGTGGACCAGGATATGATGGCTGGTGTATCAGAAGAAGAATTGGCCATCTTTTTCAGGGTCATGCATCAATTTTATGAGAATATGAAAAAAAGGAGCGAGGAATGATCAATATATTTCGGCGGTTAACTGCCAAAGAATGGGGCATGATTGCCCTTAGTACGGTCTTTATCTGTCTGGCTGTTTGGATGGATTTAAAGACTCCTGAATACTTATCCGATATCACGACCCTCTTAGCCAAGGATGGGACCAAGGTTTCTGATATTATGGATCCGGGAAGCAAGATGTTGCTCTTCTCTTTTGGAAGCTTTTTGATGGCAGTTTTTGTGGGCTTTTTGGCTTCAAGAGTCGCTGCCAGCTTTACGACGCGACTTCGAGGAGAGATTTTCCATCAAGTGATGGATTACTCTGATGCCGAGATCAAGAAATTCTCCGTTCCCTCTCTCTTGACTCGTACAACCAATGATTTGACCCAGTTACAAATCATGATTGTCATGGGGATGCAAGTTGTGACGCGTGGTCCCATTATGGCGATTTGGGCTCTGACCAAGATTTGGGGGAAGAGCAGTGCCTGGACAACGTCTGTTGGGATTGCGGTCTTGATGGTCTTGATTCTTCTCTCTGTTCTGGTTCTTATTGCCTTTCCGCGCCAGCAAAAGGTTCAAGGTTTGACCGATGCTTTGAATGCGACGACACGGGAGAGTTTGACTGGGGTGCGAGTGGTTCGCGCCTACAATGCAGAAGCTTATCAAAATGAGAAATTCCAGGCTGAAAACAAGGGCTTAACCCGTCTAAATCTCTTTGTTTATCGTTTGATGTCTTTGATGAACCCTGTCATGACAGTGGTATCAAGTGGGTTGACCCTTGCTATCTACTGGATTGGGGCGCACTTGATCAATGATATCGCCATGCCAAAAGATCCTACAAAGATCTTCACCAGTCCTGCATTAGCGGATCGGACCAAGGTCTTCTCCGATATGATCACCTTCTCCTCTTACGCCATGCAGGTTGTCGTTGGCTTTATGATGATGGTGGCCATCTTGATTATTCTTCCTCGTGCCTTGGTATCTGCCAAACGAATCAACCAGGTCTTAGCTTTAGAGCCGTCTGTAGCCTTCCCAAGTGAGTCAAAAGAAACAACAGGCCAAGAGGGTACCGTTGAATTTCAAGATGTTTCCTTCCGATATGGACGGACTTCCCGTGCTGTGATTGAACATGTGACCTTCTCAGCTCAGAAAGGACAAACCGTTGCCTTCATCGGATCAACCGGTTCTGGGAAATCCACTTTGGTCAACTTGATTCCGCGCTTTTACGATGCAACAGAAGGAAAGATCTTAGTGGATGGCATCAATGTCAAGAATTATAGCCACCAAGAACTGAATAATAAAGTCGGCTATATTCCCCAAAAAGCAGTGCTCTTTAGCGGCACTATTCGCTCCAATATGGAATTTGGAGAAAGTAGTCAAGGAAAATTAGAGGATGAAGCCATCTGGAAAGCTCTTGAATTGGCCCAAGCCAAAGAGTTTGTGGCCGCAAAAGAAAAAGGCTTGGATACAGAAGTAGCGCAAGGAGGAAGCAACTTCTCTGGCGGTCAACGGCAACGCTTGGCCATTGCACGGGCCCTGGCTCGCAAACCTGAGATCCTCATCTTTGATGATTCCTTCTCAGCTCTAGATTATAAAACAGATCGGATCCTGCGACAAGCCTTGAAAGAAGAGCTTGCAGATACGACCAAATTGATCGTTGCCCAACGGATTTCGACTATTATGGATGCAGATTTGATTTTGGTTTTGGATCAAGGGAAGGTCGTCGGTCAAGGCACCCACAAAGAATTGCTTGCGACCAATGAAGTCTATCAAGAAATTGCCTATTCACAATTGTCTAAGGAGGAGTTGGAACATGCATAAAACAAAACAAGATTCGTCCCTTTGGAGACAACTTTCTCCCTATTTGAAGGGCTTCCACCTATTTTTCCTAGTTGCTATCCTCTTTTCAATCGTATCGAGTATTATCACGGTTATTGGACCGGATAAGTTAAAAGAAATCACGGATACCATCACAAAAGGGATGGGAGGCGCCATTGATATTGACAAAATCACTTCGATTGCCCTGACCTTAGCCATCCTTTATGGAGTTGGAGCACTGGTGTCCTACAGCAGTAGTTTCATTATCTCAACAATGATTCAGCGCTTCGCAGAACGCTTGCGAAATGCCATCGCTGAAAAGATCAATCGTGTACCTCTCCAATATTTTGATAGCCATGAACAAGGAGATACCTTGTCTCGTGTGACCAATGACGTGGATTTGATGACCCAATCCTTTAACCAAAGTTTGGTTCAAATGGTCTCTTCTGTTGTCTTATTGATTGGCTCCATCTTTATGATGTTTAAGACGGACTGGCACTTGGCGGTGACAGCGATTGTGTCCATCTTTGCAGGTTTTGCTCTTTCCGGCATTATTATGGTCAAGAGCCAACCTCTCTTTAAGCAACAACAAGATAATCTTGCTAAAGTTTCAGGCTATGTTGAAGAAATCTATAGTGGCCATAATGTTGTCATTTCCTATAATGGCCGTCATCAGGCCAAAGATCATTTTGATGCCATCAACCAAGATTTGTACCATAGCATGTGGAAATCCCAATTCTTCTCTGGGATCATGATGCCCTTGATGCAGTTTGTGGGGAATTTCGGCTATGTCATGGTCTGTATCGTTGGGGCTGTCCTCACCATTAATGGGGACATTACCATCGGGACCATTGTGGCCTTTATGACCTATGTCCGCATCTTTACCCAACCAATTGGTCAAATGGCTCAAGGAATTACCCAATTGCAATCAGCCAGTGCTGCTATGGGGCGTGTCTTTGAATTCTTAGACGAAGAAGAAATGGAAGATGAATCCCAAAAAACACGTCAATTGGAAACACCAAAAGGTCATGTCACCTTTGAACATGTGCGTTTTGGCTATTCACCAGATAAGACTATTATCCATGACTTTACAGCTGAAGCGAAGCCAGGACAGAAGGTGGCCATTGTTGGTCCAACAGGTGCAGGTAAGACGACCATGGTCAATCTCTTGATGCGTTTTTACGACATTCAAGCTGGTGAAATTACCATCGATGGTGTGGATACTAAGGCCATGAGTCGCGAAGAAGTTCATGATGCTTTTTCGATGGTCTTACAAGATACCTGGCTATTTGAGGGGACCATTCGAGAAAACCTGGTCTTCAATCAAACGGATATTTCAGACGAAGCGGTGGAAGCAGCAACACGAGCTGTTGGGGTCCATCACTTTATTCGGACCTTGCCGAATGGTTATGACACCGTGCTAGATGATTCTGTCACCTTGTCCGTCGGTCAAAAGCAACTCTTGACCATTGCGCGTGCTCTCTTGAAGGATGCCCCGCTCCTCATCTTGGATGAAGCAACCTCATCTGTCGATACCCGTACAGAAGAGTTGATTCAAAAAGCCATGGACAAACTCATGGAAGGCCGAACTTCCTTTGTCATTGCCCATCGCTTGTCCACTATTCGGAATGCGGATCTGATTCTCGTGATGAAAGATGGAAATATTATCGAGCAGGGTAACCACCAAGAACTCATGAGCCAAAATGGCTTCTATGCCGACCTCTACAATAGCCAATTCACAGAAGAAGTGGCATGAAATCAAGATACAAGGCTTGTGAAATGTAAAGTAAAATAATAGGATAGAAGGCAATTCTATGTGCTTCTATCCTATTTTTTATGCTGGAAGAAGGGATGGGAAAGACGATTCTTAGGTACAGAAAAATGATAAATCATCAGATTTTAGTGCTAAATCATGTGAAAAAGAAGAAAGAAAGGATAAAAAAGAAGCCTGGCTTGACAGGCTTTCTTAGGATCGCGTATACTAGTAGTACAAAAACGAGATGATAGACAGGAGTGCCAACATGAAGCCCAATCTTCAAGATTATCCGAAATTTTATCGTTGGCTAACCCTGCCTTTTACGAGAAAGCCACATCGTGTGCAGGTCCTTCAAAGGATGAATCGAATCCTGACGTTCGCCATGCCAGGCATCTACGGCCTGGTCTTTTGTTGGCTGTTTTTAAAGAAAACTTCAATGGGAGGAATCTGGCCTTTTATCTGGATCCCTGCTTCGGGTTTTGTCTTGTTTAGCCTCTTTCGTCATTGGGTCAATGTTCCGAGACCTTATGAAAAATGGGAGATTCAACCCTTATTAGAAAAAAATTCATCCGGTCATTCCTTTCCTAGCCGACATGTTTTTTCGGCGACCATTATCTCCATGTGTGTCTGTCAGTTGTCGCTTCCGCTAGGAATGTGCTCCATGCTCCTATCTCTTCTATTAGCCCTTATCCGAGTTCTTGGAGGGGTTCATTATCCCAAGGATGTCCTCGTCGCTTGGGGGCTGGGACTCGTCTGGGGAGGACTCTTTTTGCTGGCTTGAATGAACAAATTGCTGAAAATTGACCTTTGTCTAAGAGCGAGGGATAGTGTATACTGGAAAGTGGACTTAGAATAGGAGAGAAGATGAAGTACAGAAAAGCAGAAAAAGCAGATCTGGATCAGGTGGTTCGAGTAGCTAGTACTGCCTTTGAGGACTATCTATTTTTAAAAGTTATCAAGGATTTGGTTCGGGATCCCAAGCAATACCCTGCCTTTGTTGAGGCAATGATGCGCATCCTGGTAAAGGTTTTTCTTAAGCACCATATTTGCCTTGTGGCAGAAAAAAATGATGAAATTTATGCAGTTGCCTTGTTGCAAAAGGGACCGATCCCTTTTCGGGCCTATCTCTTAAATGGGGGATTTGGTTTGCTCAAATTTATTTCCTTGAAAAATATGTTGGCCTACTTTAAATTTATGGAGGATACGGATAAGGAATTGGAGCAAAATGTAGACTTTGATTGGTATTTGATGCTTCTCGCAGTCGCCCCTAAACACCAACGGCAGGGCTATGGCAGTCGCTTTATGACAGAAGGAATTGAGCCTTTCTTGGAAGAGATCCAAGGAAAAAAACTAGCCTTTTATACCAATACCAAAGGAAATGTCTATTTTTACACGAAAAATGGTTACAAGGAAGTCTATTCAAGTGAGATTAGCTTTAACCAAGTAGAAATGGGAAGTTGGTATTTTTTGAAGGAACTAAAAAAACACTAAGGTTACAGCCTTAGTGTTTTTTCATTGTAGCTGTGAATCTGCTTGAATGCCGAATTTTTCAAAGAAAGCAGTTCGTTCTTCTATGATGGCATCAGTCGGATGTTTGATATTCCGTAAGAGCTCAACAAGGTCCGGCGTGACTTCACGAAGCAGTTGCCCTAAAGACCAGATAGCCGTTGCAATATGGATCTGATTTTGTGAATTTTCGATGATGTTCAGGAGCTTAGGGATGGCCGAGCGGTCATTGGCATTGGCTAATGCAATGATGGCATTGCGCTGGAGGATGTTCTTGCCTCGCCAACTTCCAGCAACATGTCCGAATTTTTCCTTAAATTGTCCGTTGGACAGCTCGATAAAAGGAATCAACTCTGGATGAGCCAGATCAGGATCGATTTCCGTTGCTAAGGGATTATCTAGCCCTTTGTTATAAGGGCAACTAATCTGACAAATATCACATCCATAGATGACCGTTTTAATTTTCTTGCGAAATTCTAGGTCCATCATGCCCTTGTCTTGGGTTTGGAAGGACAAACAGCGTTTGGCATTCATAGAGCCATCCCCGATTAAACAGGAGGTTGGGCATGCATCTAAACAACGTCGACAGTCTCCACAACCATAGTCGACAGGCTGATCTGGTTCGATTTCGAGGTTGGTAATCAATTCCCCTAAAAACATGTAAGAACCGTATTCTTTTGAAATGACCAAGCCATTTTTTCCGATAAAGCCAATCCCTGCTCGTTGGGCGACGGCTGTATCTACCAGTGCTCCAGTATCGACCATACCCTTATATTCAAAATCCTGCGTCATTTCTTCAATCCCAGCAGCTAAGCGGTTGAGCTTGTCTTGAAGGACATAATGGTAGTCTAATCCCCAGCTGTTGGGGGTAAATTTTCCTCTTTTATAGGCTGTTTTTTGAGGTTGTTGCTTGAGTTTGTGGGGGTAGGCGACAGCGATTGAGATGATCGTCTTAGCAGAGGAGAGACTTAATTTGGGTTGGATGCGCTCTTCAATATTCTTATGCTCGAATCCAGAATTCCGTCCTTCCTCAACGGCCAAGCGGAGCGATTTTTCCAAATAAGCGAAGTCATCAGCGGTTGTAAAGCCAATTTTTGAAATCCCAATAGAATGCGCCAGTTGGATAATGTTTTCTTTTAGTGTCATCCCTTTCATTATACACAAAAATGAAGTTTCTGGCGAGAGAGGAAAATGATGGAAAGGGCTTTCAAAAGCTTTCTTTTTTTTGTATAATAGAAACATGAAATGCGAGGAGGATATTATGGGACAACCATTATTTTTACATTCAGTCATGCAGGAAAAAATTTGGGGAGGAACTCGTCTGAAAGAAGAATTTGGTTACGAAATTCCGAGCGACCATGTCGGTGAATTTTGGGCGATTTCAGCCCATCCACATGGAGTTTCTAAAGTAGCCAATGGTCCATACGAAGGAATGGGATTGGATCAGCTCTATCAAGAGCATCGGGAATTATTCGGTAATCGTAAAGAACCTGTCTTTCCTTTATTAACAAAGATTTTGGATGCCAACGATTGGCTCAGTGTACAGGTGCACCCAGATGATACCTATGCAATGGAGCATGAAGGAGAACTTGGAAAAACTGAGTGTTGGTATGTGATTGCGGCTGATGAAGGATCTGAGATTATCTATGGACACAATGCCAAGTCAAAAGAAGAACTCCGCCAGCAAATCGAAGATAAAAACTGGGATGCCTTGCTGACAAAGGTTCCTGTCAAGGCTGGAGATTTCTTCTATGTGCCAAGCGGGACCATGCACGCCATTGGTTCTGGAATTTTGATTCTTGAAACTCAACAGTCGAGTGACACCACTTACCGGGTTTATGATTTTGACCGCAAAGATGCTCAAGGAAACTTGCGGGAACTTCACTTGGAAAAATCGATTGATGTCTTGAACATTGGAGAGCCTGCCAATAGCCATCCAGATACAGTTGTGATCGATGATCTTCGAATGACCACCTTGGTTGCCAGTGATTTCTTCACCGTTTATAAGTGGGAACTGACTGGAAAAGCTGATTTTGAAAAGACTGCTGATTACAGCTTGTTAAGCGTCTTAGCCGGAGAAGGGAAATTGACGGTAGATGGAAAGGATTATCCTATTCAAAAAGGAAGCCACTTTATCTTACCGAGCGATGTTGAATCTTGGACTTTGGAAGGACAAGGTTTAGAATTGATCGTGAGTCATCCATAAAAAAGAAAGGGTTTGAGTTAAAAGCTGTGAAACAACTCAAGCCTTTTTTATCTGAAAACTTTTTTTATGTTAAGCCTTGACTCTGACCTAAGGGGAGGGATTATACTATCCATGTAATACTCTTCGAAAATCAAATTCAAACCACGTCAGCATCGCCTTACCGTATATATGTTACTGACTTCGTCAGTTCTATCTACAACCTCAAAGCAGTGCTTTGAGCAACCTGCGGCTAGCTTCTTAGTTTGCTCTTTGATTTTCATTGAGTATAAGGAGGAAATCATGTACCATATCAAAGAAGCTGCAGAGCTGTCAGGTGTCTCTGTCAAGACCCTGCACCACTATGACAAGATAGGACTTCTCGTCCCTGTGAAATCTGAAAATGGTTATCGGACATACAGTCAAGAAGATTTAGAACGATTACAGGTGATTCTCTACTACAAGTATCTAGGATTTTCCTTAGACCAAATAGCAGAACTCTTAGCCGAAGAAAAATCTAACTTATTGCCCCATTTGACCAAACAGTTGGACTATTTGACTCAAAAAAGACAACGTCTGGATATCTTGATTTCTACCTTGCAAAAAACTATTCAAGAACAAAAAGGAGAAAGAAAAATGACCATTGAGGAAAAATTTACTGGATTTAGCTACCAAGATACTCAAAAATACCAGCAAGAGGCGGTAGATAAGTACGGTCAAGAAGTCATGGACCAAGCGCTTGAACGTCAAAAAGGTCGAGAAGAGGAGGCGACAAGAGCCTTTAATCAAGTCTTCCAAGTCTTGGCGAAAAACCTCCAAGCAGGTTTGCCAGTAACAGCATCGGAAAACCAAGATCAAGCAGCCAAACTTTTAGACGCGATTCGAACGTATGGATTTGATTGCTCTATAGAGGTTTTTGGCCATATCGGCAAAGGCTATGTCTATAATCCAGAATTCAAGGAAAACATCGACAAGTTTGGAGTTGGCACAGCCCAGTACACTTCGGATGTTATTGCCTTTTATGTCGAAAATCAAGCAAAATAAAAAAGTGAGAGTGGGACAGAAATCGGTCATTCGTTAGAATTCGATTTCGTCGTCCC
>NZ_JVSR01000011.1:0-13914 GCF_001069785.1 Streptococcus parasanguinis | reverse complement strand
GGACGACGAAATCGAATTCTAACGAATTACCGATTTCTGTCCCACTCTCCTAACTTCGACCTGTTACAAGTCAACTAGGTCTCAGTCTCTTTTTTTATTTTTCAAGTCCATTCCTGCTGCTCCTAAGATCGCTCCTAGTAAAGCGAGTCCCAGAGCAGATTCCACTCCTGTTTCTGGAAGTTGCTTGTCAGAGTTTACTGTTTCTGGACGAACCGCTTCTTCCACAGTTGCTGGAATTGGCGTTGGGGTATTTACTGGTGCTACAGGTTGAGCCTTCGCGATCACTTGAGGTGTTGAAGGATCTGGAACCACTTTATTTACAAGCACGTCTGACTTCACTGGTGCTTCTACTGAAGGGCTTGTTGGGATCACAATTTCTTTGGTACCGACTTCAACAATTTCTGCAACTGGCTCTTTAGCAACTTCTGTAGCGATCACTTTTCGACTTTGATCAAGTGCCGAAACCTCTACATACTCAAGACCTTGCCCTTTAACCCCAGCCTGGATCACTTTGCGTTCTCCTTTAGCGAGATCTGGATTGGTCCGTTCCACAAGGTCAAAATCAAGCTCTTTTTCTACGATTTCAAGACTTGGTTTGTCTTCCACTAGGGCTTTGACGTCATTTTCAGCCAAGCTACCTACTTGCGTGATTGGCTTGAGCCCCGCAAGGGCTTGAGTCAGAGCAGCCACTTCTTGATCCACCTGATCTTGATGAGCACGGCTCACATTCCAATTCAAGTTATCTAAGACTTTCGCAAGTGCTGCGCGCGATTCTGGTGTGTATATGTCTAGATCTGTTGGCACCGTAGCAACTGCTTTTCTAAGAGCAGTGAAGTCCGCCTTGAAATAGTCCTTGTTATGGTTGGCAAAAGCTTCCATGAGATCAAAGACATTTTTTTCGATGTATTCTTCACTTGGGGTATCACACCAAACAGCTACCATGCTACCGACCATCGGCAAAGATGTTTCTGGATATGTTGTACTTGGGAGTTGTCTAAATGGAGTAGCAGCTGCATTGGCAATCGCTTTTTCAATATAACCACCACCCGTTTCAGGTGTTCTTCCCAAAACATAGTACCAGTCTCCGTTAGTATTAAGGAATTTATAGCCCTTATCTGCCAAATACTGTGGAGATGCGAGATTATAGCCCCACCATCCTTTAGACCAGTATGAAATCAAGACGTCCTTGTCAAAGGCAACATCATCTTCATCTCCATAATAGAAGCCATCGTTAAAGGCCATTGGCTGCAAGCCTTTTTCACGCGCCATAGCTGCAAGACTATTGGAATACTCCGCAAATTTACCATAGAGGTCATACCACTTGAGGTAGTACCAGCCTTGCGCACTGGTAGCGTCATTGGCATATTCATCTGTTCCGTAGTTAAAGATCTTAGACTTGTCTTTGAAGTAGTCCATGTACTTGCCAATCAAGGCTTTGGTAAAGTTGACTGCTGCTTCATTGGTCAAATCCATGGTTGTTTTTGAAACCGTATCAAAGCTGGCTTGTGGATTTTCAATGCCCAATTTTTCCATGGCCACCAACAAAGCATCCATGTGGCCAGGACTATTGACTGCCGCAATCAAGCCGATTCCTTTAGCAGTAGCATAAGCATGGAGTTCATCCATTTCTGCTTGGGTCAAGGCTTGACCATTTGGATCATCGTAATAGGCCTTGGTGCCTTCTAAAATGGCCTTTTTCACATCATCACTGGCATAGGTTTTGCCATTGGCTTCCACCGTCATATCATCGAGGACAAAGCGCATACCATCGTTTCCGACAAGGAGGTGCAAGTCAGAATAACCCAGCTCACTGGCCTTGTCGACGATCCGTTTCAACTGATCCAGCGAGAAGTATTTGCGACCTGCATCGATCGAGATGACCTTCTTCATGGCAAGTTTTTCTTCCGCTTCTTTTGCTGCAACTTCTTTCGCGTAGCTTTCTGTGTATACCAAAGCATCTTGAGCTGCTTTGAGATTGCCGATCAAGGTTTTAGCCTCTGCTCGAGTCGTGTCTACCCCTACCCCTTCCAAAGCTTTTTTAGCTGCCGTAAAGGCTACTAGCGATTCTGGTGTATAGTGATCCAAATCAGTTGGGGCTTCCGTAAGAGCCTTTTCGACCACTTCAGGATCTGCTACAAAATAGTCCGCATTCTTGTCCGCGAAGGCATGCATCAGCTTAAATAGAAGGTCTTTTTTGTAGGTTGCAGATGGCGTATCTGCCCAGGCAGCTACCATCCCACCGATGAAGGGCACCTTCGCTCCGTCATTTTTTTGAACAACATCAATTGCTGACTTGGAAATTCCTTCGAGGCCTTGATCAAGATTGTACCAACCAGATCCAGCCTTGTCCCGTCCAATCACATAATACCAAGCATCGTTGGTATTAAGAATCTGATGACCTAGTTCAGACAAAAGTTTTGAAGAAGCGACATCATAGCCGTTCCAACCACCTGTCCAGTAGGATACAATGATATCCTTGTCAAAAGTGCCATAGGAAGTATCACCATTGTAGTAGATTCCGTCATTAAAGGCCATTGGTTTCATCTTATGTTTTTTCACAATAGCCGCTAGATCATTGGCGTATTGGATGAATTTTTCATAGCCTTTTTCCGGGTACCCTTCACCCGGCCAATGCTTGCTGGCTTGGAGAACCTGCCAACCATGGGCATCTGTGGCATCATTGGCATACTCATCCAAACCGATGTTAAAGATTTCGGTCTTGCCGCTGAAATAAGCCGCATACTTGTCTACCAAAGCCTTGGTAAAGTCTAAGGCTTTTTGGTTGTCCAAATCAACGGTCCGAGCTGATTTCTTTGTACCAAAATAATTAAAGTGAGGGTTTTCGATCCCCAATTGTTCCATGGCTGTCAGAATCGCATCCATGTGACCTGGACTATTTATGGTTGGGATGACGCCTACTTTCTTCGATTTGGCGTAGGCCAAAATATCATCCATTTGAGCCTGGGTCAAGGCTGTCCCGTTCGGATCATCGTAATAAGCTTTTGTCCCTTTTTCAACCGCATCTGTCACGGCTTGGCTAGAATAAGAAGTATCTCCCACTTTCAAAGACATATCATCCAGCACAAAGCGCAAGCCGTCATTTCCAACTAGAAGATGCAAGTCTGTATAGCCCGTCTTACTAGCTTCATTAATGATTTCCTTGATTTGGTCTGGTGAGAAGTACTTGCGACCGGCATCGATCGAAACAATCTTTTTCTTGGCTAATTTTTCTTCCTGATCAGGATCTTTAGTAGGTGTTTCCGTCGTTGCTGTCGCTGGTTGAGCTGCCACATCCGACTCTGCGACAGAACTTGCTTCTTCGCGAATCAAACGGTCAAGATCTGATACCCGCAATTCACGATCAGGCAGTGTCGGTTGACTTTGATCGACGATTGGGGCAGGAGCCGTTGGTTTTTCTACTGTTGGCTGAGAAGCTTCCTCATTAAGAGAAATCGTTGACTCACCCTCGCTTGGCTGAGTTGGAACTGTCGTTGAAGGACTGTCTGTAACGCTCGACGTATCTGCAGCTACAACATGCGCGCCAGCAAAAAATCCTATGAGCACCGAAGCAGCTCCTACTGCATACTTGCGAATCGCATAACGTGGTTGATGTGATTTCATCAGGACCTCCTAAATTGTCTTTGTAATCGCTTTCTTAAATTTACCACGATATCTTAATAAATTCAATGAGGGTCTTCATTATTCTTTAATTAGGAGAGGAAGTTCTTGGATTCGATCCAAAATAAAACGAGCTCCTTACTCAAAAGGAAACTCGTTCATTCTTATAAATCATCTAAAGCATCTTTGACCTTGTCAAAGAACCCTTTTTTCTTTGGGTTGACCTTCAAATCACTTGCTTCCGCAAAGGCTTGAAGGGCTTCTTTTTGCTTGTCATTTAAACCAGTTGGGGTGACGACATTGACAGATACATATTGATCCCCCATAGCACCACCACGTAAGCTTGGAGCCCCTTTTCCACGGAGGCGGAATTTCTTACCGGTTTGGGTTCCTTCAGGAATGACCAAATCGACATCTCCGTGAACAGTTGGCACATGGACCGTATCTCCAAGAGCTGCTTGGACAAAGTTCAAGTCTAACTTGTAGTAGATGGTTGAGCCATCTCGTTCGAAGCGATCGCTCGGCTCAACATTGACAACAACATACAAGTCACCATAAGGTCCACCGTTAAAGCCAGCTTCTCCTTGACCAGCTAAGCGGATTTGTTGACCCGTTTCAACTCCTGCAGGAATCTTGACGTTCACGCTATGAGCTTGTTTTTCATGACCTGTTCCACGACAAGTCGTACATGGATCTTTGATTTCTTGACCACGACCATGACAGACATCACAGGTCACTTGACGGCGCATCATCCCAAGAGGGGTTTGCGTATCCACATTGATGACTCCAGAACCATGACAGCGTCCACAGGTCACCGGACTAGTCCCTGGCTTAGCCCCAGAACCATGACAGGTATGACAGCTAGCTTCCCGATGGTACTTGACTTCTTTTTCCGCACCAAAAATCGCTTCTTCAAACTTGAGATTGACGCGGTATTGGAGGTCATCCCCTTGACGAGGTGCATTTGGATTACGACTTGCACCGCCACCAAAGAAGCTAGAGAAGATATCTTCAAAGCCACCAAAACCAGCACCATCAAAGCCACCAAAACCACCTGCTCCGCCACCGAAGCCACCATTGGCACCCGCAGCACCATATTGGTCATAAGCAGCCCGTTTTTGCTCGTCACTCAAAGTCTCATAAGCTTCTTGAACTTCCTTGTACTTTTCCTCAGCACCAGGCTCCTTGTTGATATCTGGGTGATATTTTTTAGATAATTTCCGATAGGCTTTCTTGATCTCATCCTGAGATGCATTCTTTGAAACGCCCAAACGGTCATAAAATTCAGTATTGTTCATTTAAGATACCAAGACCGTAAAATTCGACTGAAAAATAGGAAATCTGACGTAGGAGCGATGCTCCTAGACAGATTTATCTTTTTTCCGAGAATTTAGGTCGGGTTCAGTTCCTTTCTTTCATATTGAGTAAGAAACTTCAGAGCTCGGGTTCAATTCCCCGAACACTCTTTGTTCCTTTCTATAATTTTCATGTACATCTTTAGAGGGTGTTTTCTATACTTCGCTTCACTTGATCAAACTCTTGGTCTGATAGAGTAAATATCAAATCCTCTTCTGCATACTCGTTTTGTTCTTTAAAATAGTTGTCCGTATTCTCTGCCAGCCCTAAACTTAGAATCACTTTTCTTGCAAACTCTTGATGCGCAAAGCCTATCGCCGTAATGATTTGTTTATCCTGCACAAGCACTTTCGGTTGGAAATTCTCACGTGGAAGAAATTCAAAATAGTCAAAGAAGTTTTGCCAAATTCCACCTGTAAATTTCGTGTCCTTCAACAGACCTGCTTTCGCTAATAAAAGAGGCGCTGAAGAAATGGCTGCAATGAGGATATCTTGCTCACCAAGATCCCTCAAGAACGAAATCAATTTCTCATCCTGTAGGGCAGGGCCTATATTGACCATTCCTGGCAAAATCACGCAAGAATACTCTTCTATACGGATTTGATCTAGTGTTTTCGTTGGTTGACAAGGCAAGCCATCCTCAGAGACCACTATCGAATGATCTGAAGCGGCATAATCAATCGTACTATCAAAAGACAGAGCTAAAGTACTCGTTAAAGCAGTTATCTCATAAAGAGAAAAATTAGGATAAATCAAGCAAAGTACTTTTTTCATAGGCAACATCCTCTATTTTACCGAAAAACAGAGGCTGGGTTGCAACCTCTGGATGTCTTTTTATCATTTACTAGTTAGGCTGAATTGAGTTTCGGCTAAATTGAGCACGCCCTAACCTCTGGGTGAAAAAGATAAATCTTCCTAGAAACTAAAGTTTCTGCGTCAGATTTCCTATTTTCACTGTGAGGTTTTAACGGGCTTTGCATCTTATTTTTCCGTAAACTCTCCGTCTACGACGTCATCACCTGCGTTGCCTGATGCTTGTGCGCCTTCTGCTCCTGCTTGTGCTTGTTGTGCTGCTGCAGCTTGTTCGTAGAGTTTAACAGCCAATGCTTGCGCTTTTTCGTTCAAGGCTTCAAGTTTCGCTTTCATTTCTTCAAGGTTACCTGATTCTTGAGCTTTCTTAAGATCATCAAGTCCTGCTTGAGCTGCGTCACGTTCTGCATCAAAGCCTTTGCCTTCAGTTTCTTTGATAGTCTTTTCAGTCGCAAAGATAGCTTGGTCTACTTCGTTACGAAGGTCAACTTCTTCTTTACGTTTCTTATCTGCTTCAGCGTTTGCTTCTGCGTCTTTCATCATGCGATCGATTTCTTCGTCTGTCAAACCTGAGTTTGATTGGATAACAATCGTTTGTTCTTTTTGAGTTCCAAGGTCTTTCGCCTTAACAGATACGATACCGTTCTTGTCGATGTCGAATGTTACTTCGATTTGTGGGATACCACGAGGTGCAGCTGGGATATCAGTCAATTGGAAGCGTCCAAGAGTCTTGTTATCCGCTGCCATTGGGCGTTCACCTTGAAGAACGTGGATATCAACGGCTGGTTGGTTGTCTGCTGCAGTTGAGAAGACTTGTGATTTAGATGTTGGAATTGTTGTGTTGCGATCGATGAGTTTTGTAAATACTCCACCCATTGTTTCGATACCAAGTGACAATGGCGTTACGTCAAGAAGGACAACGTCTTTGACGTCACCAGTGATCACACCACCTTGGATCGCAGCACCCATAGCTACAACTTCATCAGGGTTCACTGATTTGTTTGGTTCTTTACCAGTTTCAGCTTTAACAGCTTCTACAACGGCAGGGATACGAGTTGAACCACCGACAAGGATGACTTCGTCAATATCTGACAAGCTCAAACCTGCATCTGAAAGGGCTTGACGAACTGGAGTTTTTGTACGTTCTACAAGGTCACGAGTCAAATCGTCGAATTTCGCACGAGTCAAGGTCATTTCCAAGTGAAGAGGTCCAGCAGCGCCTGCAGTGATGAATGGCAAGCTGATTTGTGTTGAAGTGACACCAGAAAGGTCTTTCTTCGCTTTTTCAGCTGCGTCTTTCAAACGTTGAAGCGCCATCTTGTCTGTTGACAAGTCGATACCATTTTCTTTCTTGAATTCTTCAACCATGTAGTCGATGATTTTTTGGTCAAAGTCATCACCACCGAGTTTGTTATCCCCTGCAGTTGCCAATACGTCAAAGACACCATCACCCAATTCAAGGATAGATACGTCGAATGTACCACCACCAAGGTCGAATACCAAGATTTTTTCTTCTTTGTCAGTCTTATCCAAACCATAAGCAAGAGCTGCTGCTGTTGGTTCGTTGACAATACGTTCTACTTCAAGGCCAGCGATTTTACCAGCGTCTTTAGTTGCTTGACGTTGTGCATCGTTGAAGTAAGCAGGAACTGTGATAACAGCTTTGGTTACTTTTTCACCAAGGTAATCTTCCGCATAACCTTTCAAGTATTGAAGAATCATAGCTGAGATTTCTTGTGGTGTGTATTCTTTACCGTTAGCAGAAACTTTTTCAGAAGTACCCATCTTAGATTTGATAGAGATGATGGTATCTGGGTTTGTGACTGCTTGACGTTTTGCAGCGTCACCAACGATGATTTCACCGTTTTTGAATGACACAACAGATGGAGTTGTGCGGTTACCTTCTGGGTTTGCGATAATTTTTGATTCAGTTCCTTCAAGGACTGCTACTGCTGAGTTTGTTGTACCTAAGTCAATACCGATAATTTTAGACATATGTTTTTCTCCTTAAGTTTTTTCTTCCTTTTTTTCTTTTTGATACTCTTCTTAAGTGGCGACGCCGTCAGAGCTTGACTTCGTCAATCTCTTTGACTAAACTTTGAGCCTCAGGTCTCAAAGTTTGCGAAGATACCGCCACGGCGAAGAGTATCGCCTTTGGTTCGCTTCGCTCACTATTGGCAAAGCCAAACCAATGTTAATCTTTCTTTCATAGTTTAGTGTCGTTTCGGACAAGGTAGCCTAGTTATATACTACTACCATGGCTGGGCGTAGGATGCGGTCATGGAGTTTGTAGCCTTTTTGGAAGACTTGTGCGATGGTGTCTGCTGGATGTTCATCATCTGCAGGCAAGGTTTGGATGGCCATGTGGTAGTTATGGTCAAAGGCTCCGTCCGCTGGAATTTCTTCAATTCCTTCTTCTTTCAGAGCATGTACCAAACTTTCTTGGACCATTTCCAAGCCCTTCTTCACATCATCTGTCAATCCTTCTACGGCAAGGGCACGTTCGAGGTTGTCAAGTGATGGTAAGATCGCTTTTGCCAAATCTTGGCTACGGTATTTTTGTAATTGCTGACGTTCTTCATTGGCACGGCGCTGAATGTTTTGCATTTCTGCATGAGCACGAAGGTATTTGTTTTCAAATTCCTCGGCACGCGCTTGTGCTTCTTCTAACTCAAAAGGTTGGTTGCTTTCCTCTACAACTTCTTCAGTTGTCTCGGCAACTTCCTCTTCTTTCACGTCTTCTTTTTTGATATCTTCTGTCAAGGCATACACCCCTTTCATTTGGTCTTAATTTACTTCATAATGGTTGCTGTTGAGGTAACGGTAGTAATCCGTCAACTTCATAACCAGTACCCGGCCGATGACATTGACCAGGCTAATCACACGCCTGTAATCCATCTCTACGGGACCGATCACATGCATGAGGGCCATCCCACGATAAGGAACCAGGAACTTGTGGCTAATCACTGTCACATTCTTCAAGGCCTTCTCTTGGGATTCCGCAACCAGGATCTGGGTCATTTGGTCTTCTGGCATTCCCCCTCGTAACTCCAAGGCTACGTGTTGGGGATTATCTAAGAACTGATAGGTCTGAAGATCGGCGTAGGTTAATGATGAAACCTTTCCTTCTACAAAGACCAGTTCTTGAAACAGTTGCGAGAAGACGTAATCAAAGAGATCCAGCACATTATCTGTCGTCTTGAAATAGCGCTGTACAATTTGTGGAATCTCCGTCCGCAAGCGGTAGTGGATATCCAAAACTGTATTTCCAATGAAGCGTTCTTGAACCAGCTGATGGAAGATTTCCAAGTCACTGGTTAAGAAATTCTTTGGAATGGCAAACTGGACGGTGACAGGCTTTGATTCATCCAAGGTCAGAACCGCCAAGGCATCGTGATTGGATAATGGAACAATCTCAAAACCAGTCAAGCGCTGACGTGTCGGTTCAACATCCTGAATCACTGCGGTGTAACCCGTCATCTGGGCTAGTAACTTGGCCGTAGCATCCAAGATATCGTCTAACTTAAAAGCTTCGAAATCAAAGGCTTTCACCACCTGGTAGACATCTTGCTCATCAATCAACTCTAGATCAAGCGAGTTCTGAACAAAATATTGAAAACCAGCTCGGCTAGGCATGCGGCCACTCGAAGTGTGGGCTTTTTCTAATAAGCCTTGCTTTTCGAGGGCAGCCATGTCGTTTCGAATGGTCGCACTACTGGATTGAATCACATCTTGTAGCGCTTTTGAACCGACTGGTTCGTGGGTCTTGGTAAAGATATCGACAACAAGATTGAGAATCTCATTTTGACGTTCTGTAACCATGACCTCACCTCTCTTTCATTTTTTAGCACTCTAAACACTCAAGTGCTAAACCATGATTCTATTATACACCCATCCAAAAGAAAGTCAAGAGAAAAAACCAAAAAATTAGCACTCTTTTTTCAAGAGTGCTAAAAATCATTCTTAAGACCTAGAGAAGTGAATTTCCTCTTATTTGCCAGCTTTTTTCAAGAGTTGAATATATTCTTCCAATACTAGCTGATGCTTGGCCATATACTGGGCATTTTCTACGCCAACATAACGGAAATGCCAATTCTCAAAATTCACACCCGTGATGTTGCTCTTGCCATCTGGGTAGCGAAGGACAAAGCCATATTGCGGTGCGATGGCAGCCAGCTGCATGCCCAACTCATCACTTTGACCAGCTTCGACACTCATATCAATCGCAAGCCCTGTCTGGTGTTCACTCGCACCAGGGACCTGTACCTGGGTCTGCACCTGCTTTTCAGCTTCTTCGTGCGAAAGGCCGCTAGCCTCTAGTTGCGCAACACGCTCATTATAAAGCTCTGTTTGCTCGGCCACACTTCGATAGCCTGATATCAAGGTTTCTTCTGGAGCAATTTTTCGAGCCGCCTCTAGAAATTGACGAGTTGGTTCTACAATCCGACTATCCACTTTGATAGCATCTACGTCTGTCAATTGTGGGTTCAACTCAGGCTTCACATTGTCACGATTGACCAAGATCAACTGCCAGTCTTTTGTCGAAACGGCTGGTAAATCAGATTTTTCTTTCTTTTTCTTAGAAGAAGAGGGAGTCGTTACAGCTGTTTTTTTTGCCTTCCAAAACTGAAGCCCTGAAAACAAGCTTGGCTTCGCTAAGTAAATACCAATCCCTGATCCAAGGACCACAAGAAGAAAGAAACTCAATAGGTAAGACCACCATTTCTTACGTTTTTTTCTTGCGCGTCTATACTTATTCGTCATGGCCACCCTCTAGAAGTTTTGCTCCAACCTTACGATAGGACATATCTCCAATCTTTTCAATATGAAAGGCACCATCTTCATAGGCCAAAACCGTCACGCTTCCGTTGTCCAAGACCAATTCTTCAACTGCTTTTGGATCGATGAGATAAATCAAGGTCGTAATGGTCATGCCGTGGCTGACCACAATAGCATTGCCACCGCCAGCTGCTTCTACCTCTTTTGCGATGGCTTCAAATCCTTCTTTAATCCGGCCACTCAAGGCACTCCAGGATTCAGCCCAACCAGTGGTATCCACTTCGACGATTCCTTCTGCTAACTCCATTAGGCTCAACTGATGGAAATCATCGACCTTAAAGACACGAGGTAAGACCCCCATAAAGAGATCACCATCATAAGCACCGTCAAAACTACCAAAACACCACTCGCGGATCCGTTTGTCATAACGATAAGGGATTTTTCCTGTCAGACCAAGTTCTTGAAGAATAATTCCCATAGTTTGAATGGTGCGTCCAGAATCACTCGAAACAGCCTCTTCAAAAGAAAGCCCAGCTTCCTTGAGACCAAGTCCTAATTCTCGAATTCCACGTTCTCCTGCTTCTGTCAGCGGAGTGTCTGACCAGCCCTGTGCCCGTCCAATGGTATTAAACATGGTTTTTCCATGACGAGCAATATATAATCTGGTTTTTGTCATTGTATTACCTCCGTATGTATCTCTTTCATTATATCATTTTTTACAAAAAGAAAGTAGGAAAGCTCTTACAAGTTTTGAGAAAAAGAAAAGGCCATGACCAAAGGGTCAGCCTTCCAGGACGGACTAGGATTCTTGCAAGCTTTCACCGACCTCACGGTAACTGCTATCTCCAATCCCCTTAACCGTCAATACTCCATCTTCGTATTCTACAAGGGTAACACTACCGTTTGAAAGAGGCAGATTAAGATTTGGTTTTCCTTCGATCAAGCAGACCAAGGTCTGAATGGTCCAACTATGGCTGACCACCAAGGCATTGCCTCCACCATGTTTTTCTACTTCTTTGGCAATAGCTTCAAAACCTTCTAGGATTCGGCTTTTCAAAACTTCCCAAGGTTCAGCCCAATTTGCTGTGTCCACTTGGCAAATTCCATTGGCCAAGTCTTCCAAGGTCAAGGTCTTATAGTCTTCTACATCTAGCACACGCGGCACTACACCGTGAAAGAGCTCCCCACCGTAGGCCCCATCAAAGCTACCAAAACACCACTCGCGGATCCGTTTGTCAAAGCGATAAGAAATCTGGTCTTTCAAGCCCAATTCATCAAGAATGATCCCCATGGTCTGAATGGCACGGCCTGAATCACTGGAATAAGCTCGAGTAAACTCCAAACCGGACTCACGCAAGCCGATTCCCAGAGCCTGAATCCCTCGTTCTCCTTCTGCTGTCAAGGGCGTATCGGACCAGCCTTGAGCTCGGCCGATGGTATTAAACATGGTTCTCCCATGACGAATCACAAATAATCTTGTTTTAGCCATCTTGTCTCCTTTTGCAAGAAAAAAGTCTGGAGTTTCATCATCACAGACTTTTCTATTTTCTACTATTATACTAGATTTCTCTTAGTTTTTAAAGCTATGAACCGGAGCAGGAATTTGACCACCACGGGAAATAAAGTCAGCTGATGAAGCTTTGTTGACCTTCATCACCGGAGCAGATCCAAGAAGTCCACCGAGCTCTAACATATCGCCTTCTTTTCCATAAGGAATGATCCGAACGGCTGTTGTCTTTTGATTGATCACTCCGATAGCTGCTTCATCGGCGATCATGGCCGCAATGGTTGTATCTGGAGTATCAGCTGGGATGGCAATCATATCCAGACCGACCGAGCAGATGGCTGTCATGGCTTCCAATTTTTCCAGGTTGATATGGCCTGATTGGACCGCCGCAATCATCCCTTCATCTTCTGAGACCGGAATGAAAGCACCTGACAACCCACCGACTTGGTTACAAGCCATGATCCCGCCTTTTTTCACTTGGTCATTGAGCAAAGCTAGTGCTGCTGTTGTCCCGTGGGTTCCTACTACTTCAAGCCCCATCGCTTCAAGGACACGAGCAACCGAATCCCCAACAGCTGGCGTTGGTGCGAGAGACAAGTCTACAATCCCAAACTCAACACCGAGACGTTCACTAGCCATTTGCCCCACTAATTGCCCAACACGGGTAATCTTGAAAGCTGTCTTCTTGACTGTTTCAGCCAATACATCAAAGCTAGCTCCTGGAACTTTTTCGATCGCCCTTTGGACGACACCAGGTCCTGAAACCCCAACGTTGATGACAACATCCGCTTCACCGACACCGTGGAAGGCACCCGCCATAAAAGGATTATCTTCTACTGCATTGGCAAAAACTACGAGCTTACCAGGCCCCATTGGATCTGCTTGGGATGCTTCTTTAATGATACGGCCCATATCTCGGACAGCTGTCATATTGATCCCCGTCTTGGTCGATCCAATATTGACTGAAGAGCAGACAAAATCCGTCTCTGCAAGGGCGCGAGGAATCGAATTAATGAGGATTTCATCCCCTTTTTGGTAGCCTTTTTGAACAAGGGCTGAGAAGCCACCGATAAAGTTGACCCCAACTTCTTTGGCCGCACGATCCAGCGCCTTGGCAAAGGGTACATAGTCTGTCGCATCTGTTGCGGCTCCGATAATAGAAATTGGAGTGACTGAAACCCGCTTATTCACAATCGGAATGCCAAGTTCTGCCGCAATCTCATCCCCCACAGCCACCAAATCTTTGGCCTTTGTCACAATCTTATTGTAGACTTTTTCAGCTGCCTTTTCGATATCTGGATCAATACAATCGAGAAGCGAAATCCCCATGGTGATAGTCCGAACATCGAAGTTCTGCTCCTCAATCATGGCAATGGTTTCTGTTACCTGTCTAATGTCCATAAATTCTCAACCCCTATCTTACAAATTGTGCATAGCATCAAAAATCGCTGCGCTTTGGATATTGATTTTCACATGCAGAGACTGACCGAATTCTTCCAACTCTGAACGAAGCTGTGTGAAATCTTTTTTCTCATCTGACGATACGACCGCCATCATGGTAAAGTATTCATCCAATACAGTTTGAGAGATATCATCGATATTGAGTCCTAATTCTGCTACTTTCGTTGCAACACCCGCTACGATTCCTTTTTGGTCTTTACCAACGACTGTAATAATTGCTTTCATTTCACTGCTCCATTCTATCTATTTGCTTCCATTGTAGCACAATCCCCTTAAAATCGCCCTTCTCAACTGGGAACGTTCGGATATTTTTATGTGTATAAAAAAATAAAGAGGCTGGGACAAAAGTCCTAGCCTCTTAATTGTTTTTGGATTGTCGAGCA
>NZ_JVSR01000010.1:0-201 GCF_001069785.1 Streptococcus parasanguinis | reverse complement strand
ATGAAAGCGAATGTAACAGTCACAGTGAAACACGATGGTACAGCTAAAGTTCTTGTGGCAACTGTAGGCGACATTGCGGATAAAGAATTTAACAACCGTGTAACTCCTCCGGAAGAACCTAAGTTCCAACCAGAGAAATACGTTGTTTCTGAAGAAAAATTCGATATCACAGGCGACAAGCTCGTTGATGATGACAAAGAG
>NZ_JVSR01000009.1:0-19347 GCF_001069785.1 Streptococcus parasanguinis | reverse complement strand
GTACAGGATCCAACCTATGGAGGCTTGAAGAAACTGACACCAGAGGAGTTGTTAGCAGCAATGGCTACCTGTGGTGAGAAAAATTATGCTTGGTGAGGTGATATCGTAATAAAACGAAAGTTCGTTTATGACATAGTCTCTTTTCTTGATAATTAAATATCATGAGTGTACAATATAGAGGAAATCTGAACAAAAAAGGGGATCATATTCGATGATGAAAATTCCAGTTGAAAATCTTGGTCTATTTGAACAGTTAGATCGTATAGTAGTGGCTTTTTTTAGCAAACAACAACCTTCCAGTCCTTACGATTTAAATGTCAGTATTACACAAGAACACCTTGACCAGAAAAAGCAGGAGTTAGAACCATTAGGTTATCAAGCTGTCCAACTACCATTAGGAATGGCTTTAGATAACATCATCCAGCAACCTTATTATAAAAACTTAATCATTGGTGGTCTTGCTCCTGAGGAAATAATCGTTAGCAAAGAAGAATTAATGCCTTTGAAAGATATCGTGGATAGCTTTTGTATTATGTACGCTGCAGCGAATAATAGATTGGAAAATAGTAAAGCTTATGAATTAATGAAAGATAAGACGGTTTATTTTATTGGTAAACTATTTACAGATTTTCCGAAGGCCGGTGATGAAATTGCTTATTTAGGAATTGATCGAATAGCGAGCGATGGTACACCATATGAAGCTGTTAAATGCTTTCTAACGAAAGAGAGTGCAGAGAAGTTCAATGGTGAAAAAAGACCTGTCACCCCTGCAAACTTGGCCTATCTAAAATCATTCTGGGGAAAACCAGTCATTATTGAGCCACACCGTAATTATTGGATCGAATTTTTATAGAAAGTATAAAAGAGCGGTAGACATTCAAAAAATCTATCGCTCTTTTTAAAACTAATATATTACATAATTTACGTTATGTAATTTTATAAACTATCCAAGGCATTTTTCTGCTCATCATTAACAATGTGCGTATACAAGTCAGTAACTTGGGTGCTAGCATGTCCCAGCTGGTGGCTGACCAAAACCTGTGATTTGGTTGCATCATAGAGACGCGTTGCTAATGTATGGCGAAGCTTATGGGGTGTCACGCGAACTTTGAAGTCTTCAGAATACTTGGCCACCATCTTTTCAACACTAGAAGCATCAATCCGGTTTGGAACACCTCGATACAAGGTTAAGAATAGAGCTGTATCAGTCTTTTCTGTCTTGTACCGTTTGTCTCGGATAGCAAGATATTGCTCCAGATAAGGCTTCGCAAAGGCAGCAACATTGACTGAGTCTCGTTTTCCACCTTTTCGAGTGACGTCAATCACCATCATCTTAAGATTGAGGTCACGAAGGTCTAGGTTAACGGCTTCAGAGAGACGGACACCAGAGGCAAGAAGGAGTGCTATAATGGCTAAATCTCGCTCTTTATTCTTATTAAAGGAAGATAAGGCGCGATTTGAGAGTGTTTGAGGGTACTCCTGGTCGATATAGTTAAGGAAACCTTCTGTTTCATCCCCTAAAAAGAGTTTTTGTTTGATATTTTCAGCTCGAGCAGCCAAGGTTTCTTTCTTTTTCTTGGTAGCAACCTTCTTCATAACGTTGCGGTAGAAATACGGTTCGCCTTGCTCGTTTTCAACTTCCTCGGTCAAATACTTATAGAGACTAGATAGTGCAGAAAGGGTACGGTTAATGGTTGTTTGAGAAACCCCGTTTTTTGTTGTATTGGCATTGAGCAGAGGACGTTCACGTAAGTAAAGAATAAAGGATTCCATGTCTTTCTTTGTCATGTACTCCAGAACGTCTAAAGGGATCTCAGCCATGGTATCAGCATCTGATATACCAGATTCCAAAACCCAGGTGAAAAATCGATCGTATTCCTTTAAGTATTCGTACAAGGTCGTAAAACTGTAGGGAACGGCCAGTTTCGATTGGTAATATTCCAATACGTACCAGGGCATGACTTGTTTGAGTTTATCAATCCGTTCTAATAAGATCTCGCGTTTCATGTTTTTCTCCAAATCTTTCTATACTAGTAGTATAGCATAGCTAGACATATTTTTCAAGAAAATTATAGTTTTTCGGAAAGATGTTATAGGGGTTAAGAATTTTAACTGGAAAAAATTTTTCTCGAAATAATGTACTTTATTCCCGTGAAAACTAAATCTTTCGCATACTAAAATTCTGTACACTATCTACTTGAAAACTAAAAATACAATCTTTTAAAATAATGTACTTTATAAAAATCTATGATAAAAAACAAGTTCAAATTTGAACCTGTTTTTTAAATTTTCCTATAAGGAACAAAATGTTCTCTTTTTCGTCTACGCCCTTTACAAAATATGCATGGCTCGATAGATCGTTTTACATTTGCAATCTTATCTACAATAGCCATTCTATAACGATGCTCTGGATTATTCTTACAAATCCACCAAAATCTTAATTGCGTATTATTTGGGATTCTTTCTGGATCCCCTAGAATAAGATTGTTAAGATAGTCCCACTCGTTCATCAAATCTTCAAATGAGATATTATCTTGTCTTTCTTTTAATTCTGCACAAAATGGACACATTTCTTTAAGATCTTTTGTCTCGGAATTTAAATACTTATTTAATATAATGCTGAAGCGCTCATGAAATTCGAAGTTACATTCTTTGCAGCGCCATAAATAAAACCTTTTTTCAGTTAATAATGGAACAAAACTATCTATTGAGACTTTATTATTTGGTGCCCACAATTTTGCTAGTTCAGGGTACAAATAATCAAATGTATTATACCCATTCAGAGGCTTATCGTTGTTACAGAAAGGACAACACTGAGAAACTTCTCTTCGAATTGGGATAGAACATAAATATGTCCCATGACACTTTGAACAATCCCACCAATATTTTTTCGTTTCTATTGTTGTCTGAGATAAATGAATAGGAATTTTATTTTTATCGCTCCATTCTTTGATGAGTTTTGGTTCTTTAAGGAAAATATTATTTTTAAATACCTCAGTCCTCCAGTCACATTGATTGGGACATGTTTGAAAGTTTTGATTTTCTAAATCGGTTCGACTGATCATTTCGGCTGGGCTACATTGAAAGTTGATTTTACAACAAGGACAAACCCAACTAACTACATTATTTGACTTAAACCAATATTCGGAAAAATCCCTTTCATTACTGAGGTCCCAAAATTCCCTCAAATAGGGATGTGTTTCATTTAGTGTATTAAAATCCTGAAGTTTTTCTCTATTTGAACAAAATGGACAAGACCTATCTGTTTTTTCAAATAGTGAGCATGAATACTCTCCGTGACAATTCGTACATTCCCATAACACATGAACATTAGATAATACATCAACTTGATTAGGTGTATTATTGTTCCTTTTAGACCACTCCTTGAGCATGGAAGAATTTAAAAAAGATAGAGGAGAAACATCAAAATCTTTATCCAATAACTCTTCAAATGAAGAATGACACTCCAAACAGTAATGACCACTTCTTTTAATTCGGTTCAATAATCTATCAATAGATAATTCAAATTTGCAATGACACTTATCACATTCCCAATGGATAGGTACTGTTATATTGTAACTCAGCTTCAGTTCGTTAAATTTAAATTTGTTTAAATGTTCGCTATAGATTTTAGCTAAATTTGGATAAATTGATTTGTAATCGCAATGATAGGAAGTTTCATTGCAGCCAAAATGAAATAAATCCCCACTTGTTAGTTGAAATAACCTCTTATTTGTCGCAGAATCTTTCCAACTTAATTGACACGTCGGACATTTAAAATTGAATTTTCTTTTACTATTGAACGGCAAGGTAAGAAGTTTCTCATCTAATTCTTCATCTCGCTCAATGCTGTAGTTTATATAATTTCTGAAATCGGGATAAACCTGAAGGACGCTCTCATTTTCATCAATGGAACGTTCACCTAATCCACAATGGGGGCAACACCTAAGATATTCATAACTGTCAAGCTGCACATCAATGATTTTCGCTTCCCAATGGTGTTGACAATAAGGGCAAGACCAATAGGCATATTTTAAACTATTTGACGATAATTTTTTGGGGTCAAGAACATTTCGTTTTTGATCCCAGTACATGTAAATAGCTGGATTATCTTTAACTTTCTTGTTCATTTCTTTCCTCATTTATAATTAGTTTTGCTGTCTAGTAAGTTTTTAATAGAAACCACTTTAGTTGATTTTTGAGGATTTTCTTGTTCAATAAGACCACCAGAATGAAAATCTATTTCTGAATCAGCGGTGATGATATTGTCTGCTAGGAAATCCTCACTGATAACCTTTTGAGAATATTTTAACAATCCTTCTTCTTTTAAAAGCTCATTCGCAATTTCTGGATAGACACTTGTTTTGATTATTTGTAATAGTTTTTGATTCTCATCACTTAACTCATTTTCTCTTTGTAGCTTCTGTTTTAAATCTTCATTAGTTGACTGTAGTTCAGAATTTAAACTACGTAACTTATCTGCTTCTTGTTTATAGCTGGCCGCAATGTTTGCTATTTTCTTGTAGTATTGGCTAATTTCCACCAATGCTCTTTTCATAGCACCTGGAGCACGATTTTTTGCCATAAAATTGTCAGGATCTATGGTCTTATAAGTAATTACAGCTTCATAATTTTCATCTTGGTATTTAATTTCACTTTCTTTTAAAAAATCCCTGAATCTTTTATTACGTCTAATGGTTGTATCCGCAACATTTTGATAGCCATTATTCCTAACATAGTCACCAAACCGAGGGATTTTTACCAAGCTTAAATCACAGGAACACTGGGAAATTAAATACTGTTCAAACAAATGAATCAATTCATCATCAGAAATTGATTTCTTTCTAGCCATTAGACTTATTCTCCTCTAAAGATAGTTGTTTAGCATTTAAGTAATCTTGATAGGTATTGCTAACTGTTTTTAATTTCAACAAAGCTTCTCCAATATCTTCAATATGACCTTTCCCTTGCCTAACTTTTCTAATCGCTTCATCTACAACCATAGCTTTTTCATCAACTGACTTTTTAAATGTTTTATCCATTGAAAAATAATCTTTACCTGCTTTACGGTAAAAAGGGCAGCTCGTACAAGCACCTAGTTCTGCATGCTCACTAATAACTTTCAGACAATCTGAATAATCACCTTTCGCAAAGCGGGGTGAGTAACACCGTCCTTTATTTTCTAAAGTGATGTATTGTCCTTGTGCTGTATAAAATGGCTGTCTCTTACTTATGGTGTAATTCGTATTCTTACTCGTTAGTTTACGATACATTTGATAACTACGACATTCAATAAATTGGCTTAAATTTGAAAAATAGTGAGATGAAGTTGTCACATCTTCATGACCAGCTAAAAGCATAGCTGTAACAGGACTAGCCCCTTCTGCAATTAAATTGATCATTGCAATGTGTCTCGTATCCCCAATATGAATCAAATTAATCTCGTTTTCATCTAATCTAGCTGGAAAACTAAAATAATTAACTTGATAACCGTATTTTTGAGAAATAATCTCATTAAAAAAATACCTCAAAATAGTATTGAGATTAGTGTAAGTTAAAAATCGGTTATTAACACCTGTTCGACGACCCCAACGGTTATAATGAGGATCAGTCACAAATAATGTATCTAATTTAGTAGAATTATTATTTTCCGTAAGTTTGAGGTAAGTCTTTATTTCAGAAGCTAATGAATTAGTAATTTCATAAGTATTCAAAGTATAATCTTCAGAAATTTTATGTGCAACAAGTCGATCCCTTCCTTTGATTATATTTCTCCTTAATGTAAGAAAATATTTTCCATCTTTCTCGGTTAAACAGTTTCTTTGTATTAAAAGAAATTCTCTTGGCCTTAAAGGTAAAATTGCTGTAATCTGCCACCAGAGATACAATGGATAATAAAATAGACGTTCTTTCTTAGATAATGTTTGAGACCAATAATCATTTAAAATGTCATTAAAAGTAAAATAGGATTGAAATTGCGCTAATTGTCTTTGCTGTTTTGACCTCTGCTTTTTTTGAAGGTTGATAGTTAATTTATTATCTAATTGCTCCAATAGTTGATTTAGTTGACTATCATCTGAACAGGGAAGATTTGAGAAAAAGTCAATACATAAACCAGGAAATTTTACAGAAATATTTTCTAAATCTAAAAACGTATCTTTGGTTGTATTTTTAATAATTTGTTTAATATCCATTAGAAATAGCTGTAAAGTTTTTAAAACATGTTGTTTCATTGAGAAAACAATAAAACTTTTTAAGTAATTGATAAATTCCTTATAAGACAACTGAAAAAATGATTGATAAAATCTCCTATATTGAAATTCAGAAATGTTAAAAAACAGGCTAATATTGGCATATTCATTTGTAGTTTCCCATTTCTTATGATCAAAATCGTAACTTAGAATAATTCCTTTATCAAAATAGTCATCGAAAACTTCTTTTGCTCGCAGAACACAATCACGGTCAAAAGTTTCAAAATAATTTTCAATTTTAAAAAGTTTAGCTTGATTGTTCAATTTATTAACTCCTTTATTATTTCTTCGTAATCATGTAACACGTCATCTCCATATTGCTCGCATAAAGCTTGCAACATTTCAGTTAAACAAGGTTTTATTTGTTCTTCTAAAATACTCCGAATTTTACCTTTTTCTAAATCAGTTCGAACTCTAGAGTATTGTTTGTTCAAACGATTGAATTCTCCTACTAATAACAATAAAGTAGATTTCGTTTGTAATTCATAATGACAACCGATGCAATGTTGCCTATCGTCATATGGACAAATCTTTCCAAGCGCAGATAAAAGACACATGCTTTCACCTTGTTTTGAGAAGGCTTCACCGTTTCCTATACGATGACAAATAGTAAGAAGTTGATTAGGCTCTGCTTCTTCTTCTACCAAAATCTTTAATGCCTTTTGCGATTTCACTTCTGCCTGAATGCTTAAAGCCAATGTTTTTTCAATCTCATTTGGTGTCAAATCTAACTGTTTAATCATCTGAGTCTGTTGACTAGGACTTAATTCTTTATACTTTCCTCTAGTTACAATCGTCAGGATCATTGATGGAATCATAGATAAAACACCTCGTTCAAATAGTTCTCTCGCAACCATTTCTGGTTTAAGCTGGCTTAGTTGGGCATCTTTTAGGTACGTTGTTGTAGTTTGTGCAAATTCATCGAATGAACCTTTATGGCTACGGGCTAATGCGGCTAAAAAATAGCCTTTAATATTTAACTCAGATTTTTCTTGCAAAACATCATCTGCTAACATGGCAACAGTTTGAAGATAGGATTTATTTGCAGATCTAGAACTAAAATTCCTTTCAAGAAATAAGTCTCCAATTTCTTTCCCCATATATCGATTAATTCGTTTATATTCTTTTATTTGTCGAATTAAAGGTTCATCATTATTATCTTTATTCAACTGATAATGAGCTTCACAGATAGCCAACAACGTTCCAATCAATACCTGACAACTCTCAGGGACCTGAAATTTAATCTGACTAATATTTTTAGTTCGCTTTGTTTTGTTTGGAGTAATATTTAAATAAGTTAAACGAGTTGTAATACTTAAAAGAGTTCTTCTTGCCTCACTGCTACTCCAATTACCACTTCTAACTGATTTTAGAACTTCTTTCGGTGTTCTAGGAAGTTGTGGATGTCCAAGTTGTTCTAAATCTGTTCCACGTAGCGCACATATAAAATGAAGTGCTAGAAATAGCCAGGTATCTGCGTAGTCTTTTGAGATTGCTGCTTTATAAAGCATATCTTCTTTTCTAATGTAATTGTCATTAAAAAGAAAATACAGTAATTCTAAATATTCGTCTAACTCATAAGCGTTAGTCTCCTGTTCTAATGTGTATCGAGGTGTAAATTCATATCTTTTGTGATAGTTACATCTCATTTTATTCATTAACCACTTTAAAAAATCAATAAAAACTTCGCCTTTTTGCTTTTCAAGTGCATATACTGCTTCTTCAACCAACAATTCAATCTCATTATCATTACAGAGAAATAAATCTCTTTTAAGATAAAAAGCAAGAAAATCTTGAACATAAAACATGTTTTCCTTAGATAAGTTGCTATCTTCTGAGTATTGCTGAAAATATTTGTAAGTTAATGGGAATTTTTGTTTAAATATAGGCTGAATTCCTGCTAAACCAGTTGGTCCAAGAAGATAATTGGTTATTTTTTCTATTAATAATTGAGCATCTTTATCTGAGATAGAATAGTTATCCAAATCAATCTCAATATTAAACCAATTGTTATCAACTAAAAACTTACTAATTTTGCCTTTATACTGTATATCGTTTTTTCCGAGTTCACTTAACAGATTTTCGATCAAAGATTTAATTGAATAAGTCATACATTACCTTTCTAACTTATCACCAAAAAGTTCATTTGCTCGCCAATTCATATAGTCAAAAACACCATTATTAACTTGACCATATTGTTTTGCGATTTCTCCTTTGTTTTGTAGATAAACCCAAGCACTCTCAGGCGATTTATCACCTCTTGCTGACATAAGCTCACTTATTTCAGAAACCCCAGATAATACTAACTGTGTCGTGTACCAGTGTCTGAAAATATGTGGGGAAATATTATGCTCCTGCAAAAGCTGCCCAAAAAAGACAACCTCTGCATCATCAGATTTTAAGAAGATTGGGATCATTTCGTCGCGAATAATCTTACGAAATCGTTGATAGTATACATCGTATGATAATGCTTTTCCTCGTCTATTAAGATTTAAAGGTCCATAATCCTTCTCATACTTCTTACCTTCCAGATAAGTCATATAGTCATTATAAGTGTCTAAAAAGACCTCCAGAAAGATATAAGGTACTGCTTGAAGTCTTTCCTTTTTAATCCGTCCAGTTGGCTTTAAATCGCTTCGGAGAGGTATTTCTTTTCGTAGATCGATCTCAATCTTAAATACTTGCCCATCACTTTGGTGAAACAAAATACCTGGCCCTAGAGGACTATCTTCACGTCTTACATTGCATGCTTCTGATGGTCTTAAGCCAACAAAGGCTCCCAAGGCCACAACCATGAGTAGATCTTTATGATAGTGTGCTATGTGAGAAAATAACATCTCAAAAGCACTATTTGGCATATCACGAAAAATAGCTTTCTCAGTGTTGCTATCATTTACGTATATTTCAAAATTTGGTTCTTTACGCTTTATAACCCGTCCTCTACTATTCGTAAAAGTTGTCGTAGAATACAATTCTTCTGCTTTTAACTTAGCCTTTCCCTCTCGCTCACTTAAATAAAGAGTTAAGAAGTCAAGAACTGCATTTACGCATTTTTCAACGGTGCTTTTCTTTCTTTTTTCTCTATCTCCTGGTAACTGAGATAATCCATAAAGCGTAAAAAATTCTCTAACCATTTCAAGTGTAAGTTGATCTATACTTTTAAGTCCAGAAGTACCAAATATAAAATTTAGAAACTTAACAACGTAAGAAAAGCGTTTATTCCCATCATCTGAAATAGACTTGATTCTTGAAGTAGATTTAACATAACGATGAAAATCAGTAAATTGTAAGTTGCCGTCATCGTGCTTCAGAACGATAAATTGCTTTGTCACGATGTTGTTATCACCTAAAACTAGTGAATGTTTATATACAACAAATCTCATGTTATCTCCTTGTTTAATATGACTGAAGGTTCTGACTGGGTTTTAGGATGTCAATACACAAAAAAACGATCAAATCAGTACCATTTTCCTTTGTGCTCTAAACTGCATAAAGGGAATATCGATGAGTACTTTCATTGATCGTTATTATTATTTGAATTAATTCAATAACAAAAGTAACTTCATCTAAGTAATAAGAGCAATTAATTAGCTCAGCAACAACGATAACCACAGCAACTCCTTCTAAACAATGAAAGGAATATCCGCCGTGGCTATCTATTTACTTTTTTTCTTTTACTTTTGTAAGTTACTTTTGTTATTTTTACTTTTTCTGTATTATATCATATTTTGATTAAATTGTCATCTGAGATAGTGATTTTAAAAAAACTGGAAATTTTTTTAATTGTATATTTTGACAATAAAAAACATTTTTATATCAATTTAATGATTTTAGAGCGTTTTTAGCTTATTTGATTTTAAAGTTGTCGTCTATTCCTCAGGATTACTTGAAGAACAGGAAAAATTCGACAACAAAGTAGTCGATCTATTCAGTTATAAAACCTATGAAGGTCTTTCTGCTGGAACTGGCCACTCCTACTTTGGAGATGTAGATTATACTCTTACTTATTCAACTGAGAATATCCCTCATGATTTCTCCTCATGTGCTGAGAGCTTTCTTCTATACTAATAGACGAAAGGGTGTGAAAATGATTTTTAAATGATACTGTGGAACGGAACAGTAGCCCTAGTATTGACTACTGTCGTTTCTATTCATATTGGCTATTCTAGGACTGAGATGAAAAAATCTATAAATGCTCAGAATAAAATTGAACCCGCAAATCTCCCCAAAACAATGGTGAGTCATGTACTTGTATTATTCCGAAAAAATACACCTCTGGTGCAGTGAGACAAATTGGTGTATCTTATAGTGGCTTCGTAGATGAAAGCTATACTCTACTATCACTCTTTGATGATGTAGAACAAATTGAAAAAGATAATAGACTTCAGACAGCTATTGATGTTGTCAGAGAACAGTTTGGTTTTTTAGCCATACAAAAAGGAACCGTCCTAACTGAAGGTTCCAGAAATATTGAACGCAGTAAACTTATCGGTGGTCATTCCGCGGGTGGATTGGAGGGATTAAAATGAAACAAGAAAAAAATACAGTACAATTTTCAGAAATCCGTAGCAAAGGATGTAATGATATTGAAATGCTTGAAAGATTTTTACATGGAATCGTTGAAACAGCAACTTCAAAACTTCGTCAGAGAAAACTCAAAACAACTGAAATATCGATACGACTAGTACATGCTAAATCTGAAAACCGATTACCATTGGAATTTACATTTAGCATTAAGCCAACAAGCTCATCTGTGATAATCTATACTGAGGTAATCAATCGCTTTAAAGAATGTTACACAGGTGGGGGAATTCAAGGTTTTACGATTCAATTTGATAAAAATACCCTTGCCTCTGCATAGAAAGGATTTGATATGATTGACCGTTCATATTTACCATTTCAATCAGCAAGAGAGTACCAGGATACAAAGATGCAAAAATGGATGGGCTTTTTCCTATCTGAACATGCATCAGCACTCTCTGATGATACAAACAAAGTAACGTACATGTCTGACTTATCACTAGAGAAGAAATTATTACTCCTCAGTCAAGTATACGCCGGGCAGCTACGCACACGCATTCAAGTGATTGAAAAAAACAAGCGTGTTTCCTACACTGGAACAATACCAAGTCTGACCAAAGATTTCATTTTGATAAAAACTACAACAGGTCACATCAATTTGAAATTAAAAGACATTATTAGTATTGAACTTGTCGAGGAGGTGCTCTATGAATCAGCTTGAGTTTCAGCGTAATCACCTACAAATGGACTATTATAGCGAGAGCTACCAAGATTTTGAACGTGACTTCTACCGCTACTCTAACATGAATATTCCATTGACCTTTCTAACTGATGATATCCTAAAAACAATGGCGACTTCACGTAAGAATTACTTTGTCCTCAATAAGGAAAAGTCCAGAGATAACCGCGATCACTTCTTCATATTTGAAGTAAGTACCGTAGATGAGAATCCGCTAATCTATCATTATACATATAAGAAAACTACAATATATTTAGCAGAAAAATAGGAGCAGTTCAATTGACTGTTCCTATTTTTAATATTCATAAAATCTAAAGTCTTTATACTCTTTAACAATGGAGTCGCCAACCAGAACAGACTATACTGACCAGCGACTACCTTAAATTTAATGTTTCAGATTTATTTTCTTATCTCTAATTTCATAAACTACATCTGCTACATTTTCGAGTAATCGTTTATCGTGGGTGATAAACACGATAGTTCCGGTGTACTCCTTCATTAGTATTTCCAAAGCCTCTAAACTTGGTATGTCAAGGAAGTTACTGGGTTCATCCATTATTAGGATGTTATATCTACCCATGAGCATTTTAGCAAGCAACAATTTTATAATTTCTCCACCGCTTAAAACAGATAAACTTTTTCCAATATCGTTCTGTTTGAACCCCATAGATGCTAGCACTGAACGAATTTCTGATATATTGTAGTCACAATCCTTCTGCATAAACTCCATAACATTCTGATTACTGTTGTACTTGTAACCATTCTGTGCAAAGTAACCTATTTTTGCCTTAGGCGAAATAGAAATTCCTTCTTCATGGTTTAAGATCATTTGGATTAAAGTTGTTTTTCCGATTCCATTACCACCAGTTAACGCCACTTTTGCTCCTAACGGAATTTGAAAAGATGCATTTTCAAACAGAGCCTTATCCCCAAATACTTTATTAATTTCTGCACCGACTATAGGGTATGGATTATGGAGCTCCAATGCTTTACTTTGCCTGAAACGAATTCTGCGAATGCCTTCCGGAGCTTCTACTTTTCCTAAGGCCGCAATCCTGTGCTCTAGGGTTTTAGCAGCATTATACATCTTTTTTTCCTTACTTCCTATTGATTTTTGATGAGCTAAACGCCCTCCGTCTTCAGTACTTTTTTTCTTTGAAGAACCTTTTGCCTTCTGTTCTATTTTACGAGCCTGTTTTCGCTTTTCCTCCGCAGCCCTTTCCAATCGGGCACGTTCCGCAATAAATTGTTCGTATTCTGCAGCTTGGCTCTTACGTTCTTCCTCTTTCTGACGAAGATAATCAGAATAGTTTCCCCAATACTCAGTGATTTTGCCATCTTTCAGTTCCCATATTTTATCTACTATTTCATCAAGAAAATAGCGGTCATGGCTAATAACTAACAGTGCACCTGTAAAATATTTTAGCTGTCCTATTAGAAAATCAATTCCTTCACGGTCTAAATGGCTCGTAGGTTCATCCGCTAAAATACCATGAACCTGTGCCGATAAGGCCTGTGCTATTTTAAGCCTTGTTTCTTCACCACCGCTCATAGTCTGTATATTTAATTGCTCAACACCTAGCTTGCCTACAAGTGCAAAATCTTTTTCCTCCTGCAGAGTTACTTCGTCCAACTGGGGAATATAGGCAAGTTCACCCAGACGATTCATTTTACATCCTGGGGGAGTTAATTCTCCTAAAAGTACCCTGAGTAAAGTGCTTTTTCCAGCACCATTTGCTCCTACTAAACCAATACGGTCATAATCATATACTTCTAATTCATTTATATCTAAAACATCGCGTCCTTTGAATTCCACACGAATGTCTTTTGCTTTTAATATTAATTCCATAACATTTCCTCCTGTCTATAATCGCATGCTTTCATTTGCTTGTATGCAGGGAAAACCCTGCGATTTTAGCAGGAAGAGTTACATGAAAATAAGATACATAAATATTCCTCCAATATTGTTTATTTTAAATCTAATTTTCTAACCTCAGTTATCATTTGGCAAACTATAGCAATGCCAATAATTAAAATACCTGATAGTAAAAACCAATGATTTACACCGATTTTATCAGCAAAGAATCCAGAAAGAATTAACCCAATTGGCATAGCAAGTGACATGATACTTCCGATCAAAGAAAATACACGTCCTAAATATTCAGGCTTAATTTTCTCCTGAAAAAGAGCTGTTTGCACACCGCTATAAAATGGCACCGAAAGCCCCATTATTGCACAGCAAACTACGAATATTACAAATCCATTTGGAGGAAGTATTCCCGAAACGGCTAAACTGGTCCCCATTATAAAAAATGAACTTGTTATTAGTAATACATGCTTTTCGAAGCCCCCTAATCTTCCTAATAATAAGCCTCCTGCTAGCATCCCAAATGCAAAGGAAATTTCCGTAATAGAAATATGCACAGGCGTTCCATTAAAGTGTTCCATGCTTATTAAAGGAAATAGTGCATTGATTGGCATATAAACAAAAGTATATAGTGTTCCTAAGAGTAATAAGGCAAACAATCCTTTGTTTTGTCTCAGAACCACAACTCCTTCTTTCATCTCCCTTATGAAATTTGGTTCTAAACTTTGCACTTGATTACCCAGCTTAGGTATACGTACAATTGCTACCGTAATAGATGCAATCACAGCACCCAATACGTCGATGGCAATAATAGCATTTAAATCCCAAACGGAGTATAAGAGTGCTGCAACTGCCGGACTAACAATATAGCTTATAGACTGCAAAGACTGACTATAGCCTGCGCATTTCGTTAGCTGTTCTTCTGGTACTAAAAGTGGTGTAACCGCATTGAGTGCTGGGGTATGAAAAGCTGTTCCAATGCTACGGATAAACAATACTATCATAATCATCCAGACAGGTAGCTCCATACAGAATGCAACAATAGCAAGCACTGCACCAGCTGCTGCGATAATTAAATCGGCACCAATCATTATCTTCTTCCTATCATGACGATCCACTAGCACACCAATGGCAGGTCCCAAAATCGCATAGGGTAAAAAACCTACTAATGAAGCCATAGACAAGACCATCGCAGATCCTGTTTTTTCTGTAAGGTAAAAAATAATCGCCATTTGCAGGATGGCACTAGTGATTAATGATACTGCTTGCCCTGCCCATATTGCATAAAATTTTCGTTTCCAATTGTTGTATTTTTCCATTTATATTATCTCCTGCATATTATTTTGCTTGAATTTCTATTTTGAATAGCATTCTAGGCAATAAAAAATGCAGGCCAAACCCCACAATGTGGCTTTTGGTCTGCATACATACAATTTGGAAACATTCATATTAAAGACATAGTTAAATAAAGGTATAGTTAAATAACCAATATCCTCACCGTAACTAATGAATGCTCAATATCGTATAAATAAGCACAACAAAAAAGCCTATCATCGGGTATAGATTCTGCTTTTTTTATTGCCAGCTTATCTTAAACGCATTGAGGCTGTCATAGTTTCGGTTCCTCCTACATCTTTGTTTATATCAATTTATAGTATAACACAACAAGATGATATGTTCAATATAAAAGTTATGGAATGAGACTCATACTTCCAATTCGATGCCAGATTTAAAGGATATGACGAAGTTTTCTTCATAGACTGTAACGCTCTGGATTATCTTCCTTAGTAGCAAGCGATTAGCTTTCACAAAATCTTCTGTTTGTAGTTTTAAAAATTCATCAGGATTTTCTAACTCAACCTCAAAATATTTCATTTTACATTCCCTCATTTCATTTATTGATAAATTGAGTTTGCAAAAAAGAGTGGACAATTTTTGTCTACTCTTAACCTTTAAAATAGTTTTTTTTAATCGATTTGAAGTTGCCTAAATTATTACTTATTCGGTAAAATGAAGTATTGCTTTCAACAGATTTCCTTCAACTACACTTCACTTGATTCAAACAAGGTGGGTACATTTCTATTCCCACAAACTCCTTGTCAATGGAAACAAACACGTACCCACAGGGTAAATGGAAATAGAAACTGATAATTTCTAGCTATCACTTCTACTCATTCCAAAAATTTTCTCACTCTGATACTTACCCACCATAAAGCAAAAAGCCTTGCAATCAAGGCTTTCATTATCCCTTTCGTTCAAAGGTTTCTAAGCTTTTACGAGCAGAGCGACACACTCAGCGGTTCGCTATCTCCGTTCTGTCTGCGTGCTAGCACTTGTCAATCACGGACAGCTATCGCATGGGCGGAAGTAAATGCTAATCTTCGTCGTTTTACTCCTTGACTAGCAAACTTACCGCCTCAACATGTGGTGCTAGCAAGCTTATATATTATAGAACGAAAAGGATAGAGTGTTTTATAAAATTATACTATAAAATGAAAGAGAATTACACACTCAACTCAAACAACTTATAAAACTCACCTCTCCTATCCATCAAATCACTGAAAGAACCATCTTCAACAATAACGCCATCTTTCATAAAGAGAATTCTATCGTATTTTTTCAAAATGTTCTCATTCAACTTGTGGGTTACTACAAGTGCAGTCAAATTTTGAATATCCAAGATTGAACTTTCAATTTCAGTAGTTACTTGATTATCCAAAGATGAAGTAGCCTCATCCAATAATAAGATTGGTGTTTTTCGAATCAAGGCACGCGCAATACTAACTCTTTGTTTTTGTCCGCCAGATAGATTTGAGCCATTCTCTCCACATAAAGTTTGTAGACCAGATTCATTTTCTAAAACATAACTTTCTAAACCCGACTGCTGTACAGCTTGCTTTATTTCCTCATCAGTGAAGGATTGATTAAGAGTAATATTTGCTCTTAAAGTATCATCAAAGATATAAACGTCTTGTTGAACAATAGTCATTAAGTTATAAAGACTCTCTGCTGAAATAGCTTGTATATCCTGATTATCAATTGAAATATGTCCACTTGTTACATCGTAAAAACGCAGCAATAGATTGAGCAAAGTTGATTTCCCACTACCTGACATTCCTACAATTGCAATTTTTTCCCCTTTTTGAATCTTTAAAGATAAATGGTTAAAAATATTTTCTTCAGTATTAGGGTAAGAAAAGTCTATATTTGAAAAAGAAATAACATCATCGAAATTTTCTTTCGTTTCACCAGTCTGAAGTTCGCTTACATCTTTTACCTCAAATGCATCTAGTGTTGCCTGACCTTCACGGAATTTACTCACTCCCATGCCAACTTCATTTAGTGGCATTACTACAAAATTGACCAGTTGAACAATAGCTGTTACACTTCCAATTGTGGTATGGCCATTAAAAACAAGATACATTCCTCCACCAAAGGCTACCAAAAAAACAATCATCCCTGAAAGCTGCGAAATAACATTAGCTAAAACATCAAATTTCCCTTTTATAAAATTTATTTCATCAAATTTTTCACTTTCATGACTATAATCCTCACAGATAGCATCTTTCACATTAAAACTTTTAATAACAAGAAATCCTGCTAAAATATCTTTAACCTTAGCTAAATACTTCTGATCGGCAACCATAGCTCTATTTTGTAAAGAGGCTGATTTTTGTCCAATAAATCCTGAAATCATCATCGGAATGATGCTAGCAATGATAACTAATAAGGTCAAAAACCAATTACCTATAAACATAGTTAGAAGTGAAAAAATCATTAAGGAAAGGTTTTTTGAAATATTAAAATACTGGTATAGATAATCTTGCTCAATTTTCTTCATATTTTCGGTTAATACGGAAATAAATTTCCCTGATTTTTCTTTAGAAAAGTCTCTATAATCCCTATCTAAAATAGATTGGAACACCTTGTTTTTGTATCTTGACATGATTTGCCTAACAAGTTTATTTCTCAATCGAAGAGATATAAAGTTGAGTGCTGCATAGATGAAAATAACAGTAGCTCCTACTAGTACCGCTTGAGTTAAGGCTTCTTTATTTTGGGACATGCCACTATCAATAATACCTTTAATAGAATAAGCAAAAGCAATATTAGTTAAAGGGACCAGTATATTAAATATCATGAAAGCATAAAAAGCCTTCTGATGGTTCTTTATCAATTGTTTCATCCTTAATCTACCTCATAATTCTTAATTTCATTTAGAAAATGTGACATAAAATATTCTTCTAAGTCAATATTCTCTCTCCTAATCTCTTTCATAGAAACCTGTTCTACAATTTCTCCATTTTTGATAAAGCCAATTTTATCTGCTATCTGTGAAATTTCCGATAATATATGACTCGATATTAGAATAGTAATTCCATGCTCCTTAGAAAGCGACAACAAAAGATTTCGAATTTCTTGAATCCCTATTGGATCTAAACCATTGATTGGCTCATCTAAAATTAACAATTTAGGTTTTGTTAGAAAGGCACGAGCTAAACCAAGCCTTTGCCTCATTCCTAACGAAAAATCTTTTACTTTTTTAGTCGTATTTTTTAAGCCGACCATTCTTAAGGCTTTTTTTATATCTGATTCAATAATATTTTTCCCCATATATTGAGCGTGAATTTCCAAAATTTCTTTTGCAGTGCAATTATCATAAAAAATTGGTGATTCAATAATACTTCCAATCTGACTTAGGATTTCTTCTCTGTGTTCTTGTAGATTTTTCCCAAAAATTTCAATACTACCTGATGTAATTGTTGATAAGGTTAACATACATTTCATTAACGTTGTTTTTCCAGCACCGTTCGGTCCTAAAAAACCATAGATTTCTCCTTCAGCAATTTGAAGGTTGATACCACTTAAAATTTCTTCTTTATCAATTGTTTTAAAAACTTCTTTTATTTCAACAATATTTCTCATTTCTATCTCTCTTTCTATATCCAGCTTTAAATGAAAGAATTTTTCTCCTGGAGCATAAATACCAACTTATACAGCCTCTTTTTTTATAGAAATCATCAAGGAATTATCACATTCCTTCAATTAAATTCAGCTATGCTACTTGATACTAATATCTTGTCTTGAAATATTATAAATTGAAAATGAAGTAATCATTAAACTTATGAAACTTGCAAATATCAAAAAGAATAAGTTATCAGCAATATTATTAGATAAACTTCCTGGACTGGCATTCGAAAGTAATGCTGCTAAACCAAGTCCTGTAAGCATTGTTATAGCTGTTGAATGCTTAATCATACCTAAAACAAATGGTAATAACCCTATTAGTACTGTTCCAAACGTAATTCCAGCTAAGTTAATTAATTGATTAGCTACAGGGATACAACTAGATTCAGTTACAACAGCCATGAATCTAATGAATATTTGAATAACTAAATGTGCAGAAAAATGGGCAATAAATGATATTAGGATGACTAAAAGAATTTTTCCCCATAGTAACTTTATTTTAGAAATAGGGTAAGAAAACAACTGAAAAATTGTTCTTCGTTTAAATTCATCAATGATAATCGTAGATAATAAATAAGATTCGAAAATCAAAAATGCTGCTTTTGTAAATAAAGATGAAAACAATGAAGCTACAATTGCCCAGCCTTCCCATTTACCAGTAACTCTAATAACATTAGAATCCTGACCAGCGAATTCTCCTAGTTTATTGTCAGTACCTAAACCCATAATAATGATTGCTGTAATGCCTAACACTATAAAAATAGTACACAACCAGGCTAAAAATAATTTAGGTTTAGAAATTTTATTTAATTCAATTTTAATAAGCGATAACATAGATTCTTTCCTCCAAAGTGTAAATAAAGAGTAAACTATTCAAACTAATCTCAACAAATATTTAAAAATTAGCTTATTTTTCAGACAATTACACCATACATACTATCGGTATGGCTACACTGAAAAATAAACATACCTACGGTATGTATAGTGGATTTTTAATAACA
>NZ_JVSR01000008.1:0-4436 GCF_001069785.1 Streptococcus parasanguinis | reverse complement strand
ACAATCCAAAAACAATTGAGAGGCTAGGACTTTTGTCCCACTCTCTTTTTTTACTGCAAGGAAGGCTCGTGGAGTCTAGGCAACTGTTAGTCTCTAGCATTAAAAGGAAAAAAATGTAAAAAAGGCTTGACAAAGCAAATGATTAGCAGTATTATTAACTAGTTAATTAACTGATTAATAAACTAGTTAACGAAAATGAAAAAGAGGTGAAGGATGAATTGGAGAAGAATGAAGGTTCTGGGACTCTTGTTTCTCGGTTTCTTTCTGCTGACAGCTTGTGGAAGTCAAGGAAATGCGGGCAAGCCCCCTTCTAAAAAAGGTCTTAAAATTGTCACGAGTTTTTATCCTATCTATGCCCTGGTCAAGGAAATCTCTGGCGATCAAAATGACATCTGGATGGTTCAGTCAGGTGCAGGGATCCATGATTATGAACCCTCAACCAAGGAAGTAGCCCAGATCTATGATGCGGATGTATTTGTCTATCATTCTCAGACCCTGGAATCTTGGGCCGGTCGCTTAGATCCTAATCTTCAAGGTTCCAAGTTGCGAGTGATCGAAGGTAGCCAAGGAATGACCCTTGATAAGGTGGCTGGATTAGAGGATGTCGAGGCTGGTCAGGGAAAAGAAGCCAAGCACTTGTATGATCCGCATACTTGGTTGGATCCTGTAAAAATCGCAGAGGAAGGAAAGATCATCGCCCAACGTTTGGGAGAGATCGATCCAAAGAACAAGGAACTCTATCAGGCCAATGCTCAAAAGCTTGAAAAGCGCTGTGAGGAACTAGTAGCTCACTACCAGCCTCTCTTTGACAAGGCCAAGCAAAAGACTTTTGTGACCCAGCATACGGCCTTTTCTTATCTGGCCAAACGCTTTGGTCTCAAGCAGTTAGGGATTGCAGGGATTTCCCCAGAGCAAGAACCGACCGCTCGGCAATTGGCCGAGATCCAGCAGTTTGTCAAAGACTACAAGGTGAAAACGATCTTTGTGGAAAAGCACACGTCGTCAAAGGTGGCAGATAGTATCGCTAAGGCAACAGGGGCGCGTGTCAAGGTCTTGGATCCACTGGAAGCCGATCCACAAAACGATAAGGATCTATTAGAAAATTTAGAAGAAAATATGGCGACTTTAGCCAAGGAATTAGAGGAGTAAATCAAGAATGAAGAAAAAGGGAACGATTGGAATTGTAGCGACCTTGGGGCTAGGACTCTGTGCCTACGCGCTCAGTCAGCAACCACAAGTCAAGGAAGAGAAAAAGAATCAGATTCAGTATTTGCAAGCGGACAAGAAATCGTCATCGTCTGCCTCCAGTAAAAAGGAAGACAGCATCGAAGCGGTCAATGCCAAGGAAAAGACCCAGGCAGAGCAGATTGTCATCAAGATTACAGATGAAGGCTTTGTCACTTCTCATGGGGATCATTTTCATTACTACAGCGGCAAGGTCCCATTTGATGCCATCTTTAGTGAAGAGTTGATTTTGCGGGATCCAACTTATCAGCTGCAAGAAGCAGATATCGTGAGCAAGGTCAAGGATGGCTATATCATCAAACGCGCTGGGAAATACTATCTCTACTTAAAGGATGCCCAACATACAGTTAATGTGCGCTCGATCGAAGAGATCGCCCAACAACAAAAGGGAGGCACCAAAGAAGAAGGAGAGACGGGATCGGTGCAAGCTAGCTCCTCGCACAAGGCAGGCAAGACCCGTGACTTCCGTCAACCGAGTCAAGCGCTGAAAGAAGGTAAGACTCTTGAGATGTTGACGGCTAAGAACCATACAGGTGGTGGCTACCGTACGGACGATGGTTATGTCTTTAGCCCTGGAGATGTTATTTCAGATACAGGGGACGGCTTTATTGTGCCCCATGGAGGCCATTTCCATTATATTCCAAAGAGTGCCTTATCTGCTGGAGAGTTAGCAGCAGCCCTCTCCGTCTTAGGTGGTCAAGCCGGCCATCAGGCTGGGAACTCACGCCTAGCTGGAGCAAGCACAGAGCAAGGTACTCCAGATCAAGTCTCTCCAAGCCTTGGGAAGCAAGCGAGCAACCAGCCGTCATCCAGTCCAACCAATACACAGACAACCCCAACGACGTCTAAACCAGCTACCTCTAAACCGAGTCCAACCCTGACCAACTTGATCGAAGAATTGCAGAAAACACCTCTGTCTTCTCGTCATGTGGAGTCTGATGGTTCTGTCTTTGATCCAAGTAAGATTACCAAGTGGACCGATCAAGGAATTGTCTACCCTCACGGGGATCATTTCCACTTTATCCCATACAGCTCTCTATCGCCTTTAGAGCGTGAGTTGGCGCGGCAATTCCAATTGCTTCGTGCTCAAGGAACTGGTAGTTCAACAGAAGGAAGTCCAAGCTTGCCTTCAAATCCAAGCACAAGACCAGTTGATCCTGATCATGAGCATGGAAATAGTCATGATCACGAAGAGGAGCACGATCACGGCTTCCACGCTGACAAGGTCATCAGCAAGGACGAGGAAGGCTATATGGTCGCTCATGGCAACCATGCCCATTATTTCTATAAAAAGGACCTCTCTCCTCAAGAGATTGCGGCAGCAGAGGCAACTCTAGCTGGTAAGAAGGAAGAGGACAAGGGTCAGCCCCTGACAGATGACGTTGCGACCTATTCTCGTGATGCCTCAGATGAGGAAAAGATCCAGTACATCAGTAAGACCTACGGTGTCCCTCGCGAGGCCATTAAGATTTCCAATGGTTTCTTTGTCTTTAACAATCCAGACCAAGAATATGATCCGACCCACATCCATCCTTATGCCGTTCGGAAGGAACATGTCCGCATCCCACTTGAAACTGGCAATCCTGAACTAGACTTTATCAATGAACTCTATGCAACAGCGCTTCGTTCAGGGATTTCTCCTTATAGCCTCCAGATTGAAAATGGTCAGTTTGTTATCCCGCATGGCGATCACAACCACTACATCAAGGTACGTTCAGCAGGACTAGCAGACTACTTAGCCCACCGTCTTCCAACAATCCAATCTCCTTACAAAAAAGGAGACTTGGACAAAAAAGCAGTAGAGGAAAAGGTCAACCAGCTCTTAGCAGAAAGCCGGACTCTCTATGCTTCTGATCCATTGCAACAAAGACGGATTGAGCTCATCTTGGGCCACTTCTTGGAAAATGTCAAGAGTTTCCCAAGTAACTCAACAGAGGGCTATCTGGCCAGTCTCAAACAGGTTGATGCGCAGTACATTCATGCGACTCAAGCGGTCAAGCCAAAAGAAGAGACAGCCTTGGACCGTCGTTACCAAGAATTGCTGGAACAAGTGCGCTTGCTAGACACAGAAGCCTTCCAATTGAAGAAGGAAGAGTTGGTCTCTCAACTGCAGGAAGCCTATGCTGCCAAGGACAGTAAGCGTCTAGAGCAGGAAGGGAAGCTATTAGAAGCTGTTCAGGAGATGCAAGATCGGACGGGTGTGACATCGGTCGATTACCTCAAGTATTTCTACCAAAGCTTGAGCGATGCGCGCTTGACACCAGAACTCCGCACTAAGGCAGCAGATCTAGCCTTGAAGCTCTACCGAGCTCAAGCCTTTGAAGAAGCTTGGGATTCCAAGTCTCACTTTATGGAGCTCTACCAAACTAAGCAAGCTATTGACCAGCTTTTCTCCCAAGATAAAGGCCAAACCTATCCTATTGAAAAAACAGTTTTGGATCAAAAAGGAAGTCAAACTCCATCCTACAACGTAGCGGTTTATGATTTCCTCAAGGGCTTATATGGAGAGTTGGATAAGGCAACAGAAGCCCGTCAACAGAACAAGATTTTGACAGCCCTCTTAGAGCAAATCCAGTCGCTCTTGCCACAAGTCGAAGACCAAGGTAAACGAACGGCTTTTGAAACAGGCTTGGCTCAACTTGGAAAAGAATCTGATCCAGACAAGGCTATTTCAAGTGGGGAAGCACTTCTACGCGAAATCAGTGATACCATTGAAAAGCAAAAACAAAAGAAAACCGAAGAACCTCAAATTGGGGATGTCGCGCTTTATCAACAGCTCTATAACCAATTGATGGCCTTGCACCAACAATTGCAGGACAAGGGAGCTAGTGATGCTGTATTTGATCGCTTAGAAGCTCTCTTTGACCAATTGTCTAATCCAAAGAGTGATAAAGCAGCCTTACTACAGGCCATCCAAGCCTTCCAGGCAGAATTAGCTGCAGCCCCATCTGCAAGCGAAGCGGGCAAACCAGCTTCCACAGCTGAAACGCCTGTCGCTACAGAGACTCCAGCAGCAACAGAAGCAGCAGCTTCAGAAGGGAACAAGCCTGCCACAACTGAGACAGAAACAGAGCCTGCAAGCGCAGCTGTAACAGAAGCAAGCACGCCAGATGCTCCATCTCCTCAGAACCAATAGAAAATAGAAAAGAGAGTGGGACAGAAATCGGTAATTCGTTAGAATTCGATTTCGT
>NZ_JVSR01000007.1:0-16358 GCF_001069785.1 Streptococcus parasanguinis | reverse complement strand
ACCTAAAAACAGCGATATAATTAAGTTTTAGAAACTCCCACCGGCTCCATATTTTTATGCATGGAAGATTACTCAAGAGGCTTAAGAGGCCGTGTTGGAAACGCGGTAGGCGTGTAAAAGCGTGCGTGGGTTCGAATCCCATGTCTTCCGTTGTTGAGACATCATTGTGTAGCAGTGGTGTTTTTTTGTACAAAAAAGAGTCCCAAAAATAGACAAGTGAGGGAGGAGAAGAAGTGATTGCACAGCTAGATACCAAATCAGTCTATACTTTTATGGAAAGCCTTGTGACCATAAAAGACTATGTCCACGTGGCTAAAAGCATGGGGTATGACGCATTGGGAATCATGGATATAGATAATTTATATGGTGCTTATGAATTTATCGAAGCCTGTCAGGCCCACAAGCTCAGCCCCTTGGTCGGTTTAGAAATTGGACTAGAGGTAGAGAATGAAACAATTCCGTTTCGGATGATCGCTCTGTCAACGAAGGGCTACCAGAATCTGATGAAGATGTCAACCGTCAAAATGATGGGGAAGAGCAATTGGGAGGATGTGAAGCACCTAACAGAAGGAGTAGCAGTCATTGTCCCAGCTCCTTTTGCTAGTGGAGCCTTGCCGCTTGGTCTAGATTACTTCATCGGAGTTTTTGCGGATACGCCGGTCCAAGAGTTTAGCCACCCTGTGATTCCTCTTCATACCGTTCGATTTTTTGAGGCGGAAGATGTGGAAGCCATGCAGATGCTAGCAGCCATCAAGGACAATCAAAGCTTGACAGAAACAGGGCCAATTGATCCTACAACGGTCCTTAAAAACCCTCAGGATTTAAAGAATGATTTTGCAGAGCGATTTCCGCAAGCTATCACAAATTTGGAAAAACTTGTCCAAGGGATTCAATATGACATTGATACCCAGTTGAAATTGCCTCGCTTCAATCCTCAGAAACCAGCTGTTGAGGAACTGAGAGAATTAGCCCAAGCGGGTCTTCTTCGAAAGAATTTGACCAGTCCGGTCTATCAAGAACGTCTGGAGCATGAATTAGACATTATTCACCAGATGGGCTTTGATGATTATTTCTTGATTGTCTGGGACCTTCTTCGTTTCGGACGGAGTCAAGGCTATTATATGGGAATGGGACGTGGGTCTGCTGTAGGCTCACTGGTAGCCTATGCCCTAGGGATTACAGGGATTGATCCTGTGGAGAAGAACCTCCTGTTTGAGCGCTTTTTAAATGTGGAGCGCTACACCATGCCGGATATTGATATTGATATTCCTGATATCTATCGACCAGAATTTATCCGCTATGTGCGAGACCGTTATGGGAGTTACCATGCAGCTCAGATCGTGACCTTTTCAACCTTTGGGGCCAAACAAGCCATTCGCGATGTCTTTAAACGTTTTGGGGTACCAGAGTACGAATTGACCTCCATTACCAAGCGGATTGGGTTTAGGGATACACTGACGACAGCTTATGAACAGAATCTAGCTTTTCGACAAGTGATTCATAGCCGAGCAGAATTTGAGCGTGGCTTTGAAATTGCTAAAAGAATTGAAGGCCAACCAAGACAGACATCGATCCACGCGGCTGGGGTTGTGATGAGTGACCAGGATTTGACGGATCACATTCCTCTCAAGTATGGAGAAGACATGTTTGTCACCCAGTATGATGCCCATGCGGTTGAAGCCAATGGTCTGTTGAAGATGGACTTTTTGGGTCTGCGAAATTTAACCTTTGTTCAGAAAATGAAGGAAGCCGTCTATGAAAAGTACCAAGAAGAGATCGTGATTGAAGCCATTGATTTAGAAGATCCAGAAACCTTGGCCTTGTTTGCTGCTGGGGATACCAAGGGGATTTTCCAATTTGAACAGGCTGGAGCCATTCGCCTCTTGAGACGAGTGAGACCCAATCATTTCGAAGAAGTGGTAGCGACCACCTCTCTCAATCGTCCAGGGGCTAGTGATTACATTGATAATTTCGTCAAAAGAAAGCACGGCCAGGAAAAAGTTGACATTCTGGATCCAGCTATTGAAGAAATCTTACGGCCTACTTATGGGATCATGCTCTACCAAGAGCAGGTCATGCAGGTTGCCCAGCGTTTTGCAGGCTTTAGCCTGGGAAAAGCCGATATTTTACGTCGGGCTATGGGTAAAAAAAATGCGGCTGAAATGCATAAGATGGAAGACGATTTTGTCGCAGGTGCTCTTAAACTTGGGCATACGGAAGAAAAAGCCAAAGAGGTCTTTGCAATCATGGAAAAATTCGCAGGCTATGGGTTTAACCGTTCCCATGCCTATGCCTATTCTGCCTTGGCCTTTCAGATGGCCTATTTCAAGGTCCATTATCCAGATGTTTTCTTTGATGTCATGCTCAATTATTCGAGCAGCGATTATCTGACAGATGCTCTCCAGTTTGATTTTAAAGTCGCGCCATTATCCATCAACACCATCCCTTACAGAGATAAGTTCCAGGATCGGAAAATCTACTTGGGAATGAAAAATATCAAGGGACTCCCGAGAGATTTAGCGTATTGGATCATTGATAATCGTCCCTTTGAAAGTGTCGAAGATTTTATTTTACGCCTACCCAATCAGTATCATAAATTGCCTTTGTTAACACCTTTAGTGGAGCTTGGATTGTTTGACATCTTTGAAAAAAATAGGCGCAAGGTGCTTCACAATTTGCCGAATTTGTTTGTCTTTGCCGATGAGCTAGGTAGTTTATTTGCAGATTCTAACTATTCCTGGACAGAAGCAGAAGACTTTAGCCAGGCTGAAAAATATGAGAAGGAAGAGGCCATTATTGGTGTCGGGCTCAGTACTCACCCATTGGTTGCGATTGGGCAAACGAGTCCCTACGAGATCCAACCAATTTCTCAACTCATACAAGGAGAGCAGGTACGCATTCTCATTGAGGTACAAAGCATTCGAACCATTCGAACCAAGTCAGGTGATCTCATGGCTTTCTTACAAGTCAGTGATACCAAGAAAAAATTGGATGTGACCCTTTTCCCTGAAACCTACAATCGATTTTCCTCCTTGATAAAAGAAGGTGGCTTTTATTACTTGACAGGGAAGATACAAGAGCGTGATGGGCGCTTGCAGATGATTCTAGCAGAGGCACAACTAGCGACCAATGAAAAGTTCTGGATCCAGTTGCTCGATCATCGTCAGGATAAAACGATTCTTTCTATCTTGAAAAAATATCCGGGCCCATATCCTGTGATATTACGCTATGAAGACGAGAAAAAAACTCTTCAATTGAAGGGCTATACCGTCCAGAAAAACAAAGAATTGGAAGATGAATTAAAGAATCTCGTTATGAAAACGATTTATCGGTAAAAACTGCGAAAAATACGAGAATTTTAGTCTTCTTTGTGTTATAATTACGTAGAATGTAAAAGAAAAAAAGGAGCAAACAACGAAATGAAACGTATTGCTGTTTTAACTAGTGGTGGAGATGCCCCTGGTATGAATGCTGCCATCCGTGCAGTTGTTCGTCAAGCAATTTCAGAAGGAATGGAAGTTTTCGGTATCTATGATGGATATGCGGGAATGGTTGCTGGTAAAATTCAGCCCCTTGACGCCTCATCTGTTGGAGATATTATTTCCCGTGGTGGTACCTTCCTTCATTCAGCTCGTTACCCTGAATTCGCACAACGCGAAGGTCAATTAAAAGGGATCGAGCAATTGAAGAAACACGGGATAGAAGGTGTTGTCGTTATTGGTGGAGATGGTTCTTACCATGGTGCGATGCGCTTGACTGAGCTTGGATTCCCAGCTGTGGGTCTTCCTGGTACGATCGACAACGATATCGTCGGAACTGACTTTACAATTGGTTTTGATACGGCAGTCACAACTGCAATGGACGCGATCGATAAGATCCGTGATACTTCATCTAGTCACCACCGTACTTTCGTTATCGAAGTGATGGGACGTAACGCTGGAGATATCGCTCTTTGGGCAGGGATTGCATCTGGTGCAGATGAAATCATCATCCCTGAAGAAGGATTCAAGATCGAAGATGTTGTTGAGAGCATCAAAGAAGGTTACGCAAAAGGTCGTACCCACAACATCATCATCTTGGCTGAAGGCGTGATGTCTGCAGATGAATTTGGTAAAGCTTTGAAAGAAGCTGGTGATGAAAGTGACCTTCGTGTGACTGAGCTTGGCCACATCCAACGTGGTGGTTCACCGACTGCGCGTGACCGTGTTCTTGCTTCACGTATGGGAGCACACGCTGTTAAATTGTTGAAACAAGGAATCGGTGGTGTAGCCGTTGGTATCCGCAATGAAAAAATGGTGGAAAATCCAATCCTTGGTAAAGCAGAAGAAGGAGCCCTCTTTAGCTTGACAGAAGATGGTAAGATTGTGGTAAACAATCCACATAAAGCTGATCTTGGTCTTGCCGAGTTGAACCGTAGCTTGTCTTCAATTTAATTTTATTTCATAAATTCGTTAACCTTGTCTTAAAAAGACAGATATATTAAAAAAGGAGTCATATATATCATGAACAAACGTGTAAAAATCGTTGCAACTTTAGGTCCTGCGGTAGAAATCCGTGGCGGTAAAAAATTCGGTGAAGATGGATACTGGGCTGAAAAACTTGACGTTGAAGCTTCAGCACAAAACATTGCTAAATTGATCGAAGCTGGCGCTAACACTTTCCGTTTCAACTTCTCACACGGTGACCACCAAGAACAAGGTGAACGTATGGCGACTGTTAAACGTGCAGAAGAAATCGCTGGTAAAAAAGTTGGTTACCTTCTTGATACAAAAGGTCCTGAAATCCGTACTGAATTGTTCGAAGGCGAAGCTAAAGAATATTCATACAAGACTGGTGAACGTATCCGCGTTGCTACAAAACAAGGTATCAAATCAACTCGTGAAGTGATTGCTTTGAACGTTGCTGGTGCGCTTGATATCTTTGATGATGTTGAAGTTGGACACCAAGTATTGGTTGATGATGGTAAATTGGGTCTTCGCGTTGTAGAAAAAGACGCTGCAAAACGTGAATTCGTTGTTGAAGTTGAAAACGATGGTATCATCGCTAAACAAAAAGGTGTAAACATCCCTAACACTAAGATTCCTTTCCCAGCACTTGCTGAACGTGATAACGACGATATCCGCTTCGGTTTGGAACAAGGTATCAACTTCATTGCGATCTCATTTGTACGTACTGCAAAAGATGTTCAAGAAGTTCGTGCTATCTGTGAAGAAACTGGTAACAGCCACGTTCAATTGTTTGCGAAAATCGAAAACCAACAAGGTATCGAAAACTTGGATGAAATCATCGAAGTTACTGACGGTATCATGATCGCTCGTGGTGACATGGGTATCGAAGTACCATTCGAAATGGTTCCAGTTTACCAAAAAATGATTACTTCTAAAGTAAATGCTGCTGGTAAAGTTGTTATCACTGCAACAAACATGCTTGAAACAATGACTGAAAAACCACGTGCAACTCGTTCAGAAGTATCTGACGTCTTCAACGCTGTTATCGATGGTACTGATGCTACAATGCTTTCAGGTGAATCTGCAAACGGTAAATACCCACTTGAATCTGTAGCTACAATGGCGAAAATCGACATGAATGCTCAAACACTTTTGAAAGAATATGGTCGTTTGAACCCAGCTACATTCGAACGTAACTCTAAGACAGAAGTTATGGCTTCAGCTGTTAAAGATGCTACAAACTCAATGGATATCAAATTGGTTGTAACATTGACTAAGACAGGTCACACTGCACGTTTAATCTCTAAATACCGTCCAGATGCTGATATCTTGGCATTGACATTTGACGAATTGACTGAACGTGGATTGATGTTGAACTGGGGTGTTATCCCAATGTTGACAGATGCTCCTTCATCAACTGACGATATGTTCGAAATTGCTGAACGTAAAGCGGTTGAAGCTGGTCTTGTTAAATCTGGTGATGATATCGTTATCGTTGCTGGTGTACCAGTTGGAGAAGCTGTTCGTACAAACACAATGCGTATCCGTACAGTACGTTAATAGACAATTATATCTAAAGCCTTGCTGGTTGGTCCGAAAGGATTGACCGCGAGGTTTTTCTTTTTCTTCTGGTGTGTGTTGATAAGAATTCTCACTAATGCTTACTTTCTCTTTTTTAAAGATCAAAAACATGGTATAATAATTAAAAAGGAAGGGAGACATACATGCCAAGGAGAGATTTAATTAGAAATGTCATCATTGTCGGTGTACTGGTTTTGGCACTGATTTTGCTTCGAATCTTTGTATTTCATCCATTTAGTATCAATGATAAAATGGCCAATGCTTCTGTGAAAACTGGAGATCTTGTGGTAGCGACTAGAAATGCTCAGGTAGATCGCAGTGATTTGGTCTTATACAGGGTCGGTGGAAAAGAATACCTTGGACGTGTCATTGCCAAAGAAAACGACGAAGTCAGCTACGTAGATGACGTCCTCTATTTGAATGGACAGGCAACACCAGAACCTTATCTGAACAAAATGCTCAACAAACACTTAGCTGCTCCAACGAGTAATGGGTATTATACGGATGATTTTTTCTTATCAGAGTTAAAAGGGACCAAGGCTGGTCGTGTACCATCCGATACTTACCTAGTCTTAAATGATAACCGTGGAGATACAGAAGATAGCCGTGAGTTTGGTTATATCCATAAAAATCAGATCGAAGGAGTCGTGAATCTACGTCTCTATCCTCTTAATAAATTTGGATTTATAAAAGTAGAAGAATAGCCGAAAGGCTATTTTTTCTTACAAAAAAACTACTGCAAAAAAGAATTGCAGTAGCTTTTTATTCTGGTTAGATTGAGGTAGAGGGTTCTATTTTTTCTGTTTACTGGTAATTTGGTGAAAGACCTTTTGCCAGTGTTCATGACGCCGCCAGAGACTGGTATGGATCTGGTCATTTAACTCATAGCGAATCAATTTGGTCTTTTGACTGATAGATTCAATTTCGAAATTCTTAAAGGGAATTTGATGTTCTTCCTGCAAACGGACCAGGTCCTCTTTGTGGCTTTCTTGGCCATACTCATTGATGAGGGTGAAGTTGTCTGCTAGGAGGGTTTGGTATTCCTGCTGAGCCTGCAAGCGTTCCTCATAGGTCTTTAATTTGAGAAGGACATTGTCCAGAATCTCATCTTCAGGGATAGAACTTGGCTCCACATGGACATCGATATCAAAGACGCCAAACTGTTCCTTGAGAAGGCGCTCGACCTCTTCGGTAATAGCATGGCTCTCATAAACAGAGAGGTCTGGATTCATTTCGATGACGACATCTAGGTAAATGTTGCTTCCGTAAGTCCGTCCCCGTTGGGATTTGACCCGGCTGACCTTTGGCAATTCCAGAATAGCCGCCTTGTATTTATCCAGGAGACTTTCATCAAAACCATCGGAGAGGCTGAAGGAGGATTCAATGAAAATGTCGTAGGCAGTTTTTAGGATAAAGAAGGTAATAACGATGGCCACTAATTGGTCCACAATCGGATAGTTAAGAGCACTAGCTCCAATCGCAACAGAGGTTCCTAAAGAAGTGACCACGTCAGACAGGTTGTCTTTGGCAGCTGCCTTGAGGGCCTTGGATTGAGCTTTCTTAGCTAAAGTCCGGTTATAAAGATAGACCGCAAACATGACAAGGGCTGATCCAACTCCGACAATGGCCCCTAAAGGATCAATGACAGTGGTTTCCCTACTGAGGATTTTCTGAACGGTATCTCGTAGGACATCGAAGCCCACATAAAACATGATGATGGAAGTTACCAGGCTAGCTAGATCTTCAATCTTCCAATGACCAAATCGGTGGTCGCGGTCAGCTGGCTGGCGGGCCATGCGAATGCCGATGAGAAGGGCGACGTTACTGATAATATCGGATAAGTTATTAAAACCATCCGCGACCAAACTGGAGGAGTGAAGGAGATGTCCTGTTGCTAATTTAGCTGCGGAAAGAATCAGGTAGGCGACAATACTGATCAGGGCTCCACGTTCGGCTAGTTTTAAATTACTTTGTGATTGATTCACTGATAACTCCTCCAGACTTCTGTAGATTTCCTCCTAAGCGAAAAACTTGGATCGTTGTTAATGAGGAAATATTCGTTCTTCTTAAGCCTTTATTATAGCCTTTTTGAGTGCAAAATTCAAATGATGCCAACTGTTTCCAAAAGGAGAAAGGGCGAAAATGTGGTATAATAGAACGATTGAATGAATGAGGAGTATGAGATGAATCCTTTATTGAATGGTATGAATGATCGCCAAGCAGAGGCGGTCCAAACGACAGAAGGTCCCCTTTTGATCATGGCGGGAGCTGGTTCTGGTAAGACACGTGTCCTGACCCACCGCATCGCTTACTTGATCGATGAAAAAATGGTCAATCCTTGGAATATTTTGGCCATTACCTTTACCAATAAAGCTGCTCGGGAGATGAAGGAGCGGGCTTATCAGTTGAATCCAGCCACCCAAGATTGCTTGATTGCGACCTTCCACTCTATGTGTGTGCGCATCCTTCGTCGAGATGCGGATCATATTGGTTACAATCGTAACTTCACTATTGTCGATCCAGGTGAGCAACGGACCTTGATGAAGCGGATTTTGAAGTCCTTGAATTTGGATCCTAAGAAATGGAATGAACGGACTATTTTGGGGACTATTTCCAATGCTAAAAATGACTTGATCGATGAAGTGGCCTATGCCGCCCAGGCTGGAGATATGTATACCCAGATCGTCGCCAAGTGTTATGAGGCTTACCAAAAGGAACTCCGTCAGTCGGAAGCAGTGGACTTTGATGATTTGATTATGCTGACCTTGCGTCTTTTTGATCAGCATCCAGATGTGCTGACCTATTACCAGCAGAAGTTCCAATACATCCACGTAGACGAGTATCAAGATACTAACCATGCCCAATACCAATTAGTCAAACTTTTGGCTTCACGTTTTAAAAATATCTGTGTCGTTGGGGATGCGGACCAGTCTATTTATGGCTGGCGGGGAGCAGATATGCAGAATATCCTGGACTTTGAGAAGGATTATAAGGAAGCTAAGGTCGTCCTCCTAGAAGAGAATTACCGCTCGACCAAGACGATCTTGCAAGCAGCCAATGATGTCATCAAAAACAATCGCCACCGCCGTCCGAAGAATCTCTGGACCCAAAATGAAGACGGGGAAGAGATTGTCTATTACCGGGCTAATGACGAGCAGGATGAAGCAGTCTTTGTTGCTAAAACCATTGAAGAGCTGAGTCGCGAAGCTGGCTACAAGCACCGTGATTTTGCTGTTCTCTACCGAACCAATGCCCAGTCACGGACCATTGAAGAAGCGCTGCTCAAGTCCAACATTCCTTACACCATGGTAGGGGGCACCAAGTTCTACAGCCGGAAGGAAATTCGAGATGTCATTGCTTATCTGAACTTGATTGCCAATCTCAGTGACAATATCAGTTTTGAGCGAATTATCAATGAACCTAAGCGGGGAATCGGGCCAGGTACAGTGGATAAGATTCGTGACTTTGCTCAAATGCAAGAATCTTCACTCCTGGATGCTTCAGCCAATATCATGCTCTCTGGCATCAAAGGAAAGGCAGCCCAAGCCATCTGGGACTTTGCCAATCTCATTCTTGATTTGAGAGAAAGATTGGACCAGCTGACCATTACAGAGTTGGTCGAAGAAGTCCTTGACAAGACAGGTTATATGACGGCCCTAACCAATCAGGGAAATTTGGAAAGTCAGGCCCGCATCGAGAATATCCAAGAGTTCCTATCTGTTACCAAGAATTTTGATGAAAATGGAGAGACCGTCGAAGACGAATCAGGTGTGGATACCTTGAGTCGTTTCTTGAACGATTTGGCTTTGATTGCCGATACAGACGATGGGGCCCAAGAAACCTCAGAAGTCACCTTGATGACTCTTCATGCAGCCAAGGGATTGGAATTCCCAGTCGTCTTCTTGATTGGGATGGAAGAAAATGTCTTTCCTCTTAGTCGTGCGGCTGAGGATCCAGATGAGTTGGAGGAAGAACGCCGTCTGGCTTATGTAGGGATCACGCGGGCAGAGAAGGTTCTCTTCTTGACCAATGCTAACTCACGTTTGCTCTTTGGACGGACCAGCTACAACCGGCCAACGCGTTTCATCAATGAAATTAGCTCGGATTTATTAACCTACCAAGGATTAGCCCGTCCAGTTAATACCAGCTTTAAAGCTTCTTATAGTAATGGTGGCGGAACGACCTTTGGAAAAGGCATGAGCTTGTCACAAGCCCTTCAAGAGCGCAAGAGACAAGCAGCCCCAAGTACTCTCACATCATCAAGCCTCCCCTTTGGCAATAGTAACCGAGCTGCTGCTAAAGAAAGCGTCGCATGGGCCATTGGAGACATTGCCATTCACAAGAAGTGGGGCGAGGGGACTGTCTTAGAAGTCTCTGGTAGTGGTAGTACCCAAGAGCTCAAGATCAACTTCCCAGAAGTGGGTCTCAAAAAACTCTTGGCTAGTGTCGCGCCAATTGAGAAGAAATAAGTCGAGATCAGGAAGCGAAGTTCACTGTTTCAGATTATAAACAAGCAACCTCTATTCAGAGATCTTAAGTTATTACTGAATGAGACTATTGAAAAAGGATATTTTGGAACTAGTTCAAAATAGATTGAGACTTTTCGCCGTGAGGAAAGCACCAGAAACGCATTGGTTTCTGGTGCTCGGTAGATTTGAGACGTAAGGCTCAAATCTAAGGTATGGAATCCCAAAGGGAGTCGCTACCGTCCGTCCTCACCTAAGGAAAGTCTCTATAGGGAAATGAATATTCAGTTGAAACCAGCAAGCTTAGCTTGCTGGTTTTGATTTTACTGGTGGCATGATATAATATACTAAGAATAGAGAAAGAGGCATGCTATGAACGAAATCAAGTGCCCCAACTGTGGGGAAGTCTTTACAGTCAACGAAAGTCAATACAGCGAACTCTTGTCACAGGTACGGACAGCTGAGTTTGACAAGGAAATTCATGAGCGGATTCGGCAAGAGTTGGCTTTAGCTGAGCAAAAGGCCCTTAATGAGCAACAAGAGAAGTTAGCTAAGAAGGACCAAGAAATTGCCCAATTACAAAACCAGATTCAACAGTTTGATACTGAAAAAGAATTGGCCAAAAAAGAGGTAGAGCAAACAGCTAGCCAAAGCCTGCTAGAGAAAGAAAAAGAAGTGCAAGCACTGGAGAATCAGTTGGCCACTTTGCGCTTGGAGCATGAAAATCAGCTTCAAAAAACACTATCTGATCTAGAGAAAGAAAGAGATCAGGTCAAAAATCAGCTCCTATTACAAGAAAAAGAAAACGAGCTTTCTCTGACTACTGTTAAGCAAAACTACGAAGCCCAACTTAAGGCAGCAAATGAGCAAGTTGAGTTCTATAAGAACTTCAAGGCCCAGCAGTCGACTAAGGCTATCGGGGAAAGTCTGGAGCAGTATGCGGAGAGTGAGTTTAACAAGGTACGTAGCTTTGCCTTCCCAAATGCCTATTTTGAAAAGGACAATAAGGTCTCTGCACGTGGGTCTAAAGGCGACTTTATCTTCCGCGAGTGCGATGAAAATGGGGTGGAGATTATCTCTATTATGTTCGAGATGAAGAATGAAGCTGACGGGACAGAGAAGAAGCATAAGAATGCGGATTTCTACAAGGAATTGGACAAGGACCGTCGAGAAAAAAACTGTGAATATGCGGTTTTAGTGACCATGCTTGAAGCAGATAATGACTACTTCAACACAGGGATTGTCGATGTTAGCCACGAGTATGAGAAGATGTATGTGGTCCGTCCTCAGTTCTTTATCCAGATCATTGGGCTCTTGCGCAATGCGGCCCTCAATTCCCTTAAATACAAGCAGGAACTGGCGCTTGTTCGTGAACAAAATATCGACATCACCCACTTTGAAGAAGACCTGGATGCTTTCAAAGTTGCCTTTGCTAAGAACTACAATTCGGCTTCTGTCAACTTTGGCAAGGCCATCGATGAAATCGACAAGGCCATCAAGCGAATGGAAGAAGTCAAGAAATTCCTGACCACATCAGAAAATCAACTTCGTCTCGCTAACAACAAGTTGGATGATGTTTCCGTTAAAAAATTGACTCGGAAGAATCCAACCATGAAGGCTAAATTTGATGCTCTGAAAGGAGAATAATCTTTGTATTCAGCTAAGAACGCTACCTTGTCCATGAATGGGAAAACCATGGACTATGTGACATTTGGAAAAGGAAAGGACCCTCTAGTAATTATACCAGGCTTGGGGGATGGATTGCAGACCGTTAAAGGAAAGGCACAGCTCTTTTCTCTCTCGTATCGTCTACTTGCTAAGCGATATAAAATCTATGTTTTTTCTCGAATCAATGAGTTGAGACAGGGCTATACGACGCGGGATATGGCAGCAGATGTAGCAGAAGCAATGGAGACACTAAACATAGATACAGCCTATGTCATGGGGATTTCACAAGGTGGAATGATTGCCCAATGGTTGGTGGTAGATTTCCCTGAAAAGGTTCAAAAGCTCATCTTAGCCGTGACTACTGCAAAACCTAGTCAACTTGCTAGAGAGCGAATTGAGCATTGGCAAAAGCTTAGTCAATCTGGAACTTTTAGAGACCTCATGCTGGATATTGCAAAGCATTCTTACACGCAAAAGAGTTATCAAAAGTGGCGGTTGCTTTATAATATTATGGGTCGCTTGGGGCGAATCAAAGATGAAAATAGAATAGCCATTCAGTCTCAGTCTTGCCTGGAACATAATAGCCTTGAGGTCTTAAAAGAAATTCAGTGTCCAACCTTGGTCCTTGGTGCGCTTGAAGATGATGTGATTGGTGTGGACGGATCCAAGGAACTAGCAAAAGCGATTTCGGGTTGTCAACTCCTCATTCTTAAGCATTCTGGGCATGCTCTTTATGAAGAAAATAAAGTATTTCAAGAGGCTGTCTGTGAATTCTTAAACTAAAAAAAGCTGGAATATTTTCCAGCTTTTTTATGTTAGTTAAATCGCAAAGAGATCATTTAGGTTTTCTGCCATGGTTGGGTGAGTAAAGATTTGTTTTGCGATGTAAGTATAAGGGATCTTGTTGTCCATCGCCATGGTGATCTGGTTGATGATTTCGCCTGCAGCTTCTCCAAAGAGCGTCACTCCAAGAATTTCTTTAGTTTCTGGGTTGACCACGGCTTTGAAGGCACCTCGAAGGTCTGCATTGACGTGTCCGCGTGGCATAGCAGCAACTGGCAATTCTTTAACAGCAACTGGAAGTCCTTTGTCACGTGCTTCTTGCTCGGTCAAGCCGACTTGGGCAAGTGGAGGAGCAATAAAGAGTGTTGTCGCATAATTTCTACGAGTTTCGAGATTGTAGCTACCATCGCCTGTGAGGTAGTTGAAGACAATGCGGAAGTCATCGAGTGACATGTAGGTGAACTGTGGACCACCATTGACATCCCCAACTGCAAAGACACCAGGGACGCTGGTTTCCAAATGACGGTTGACTTGGATCGCTCCACGATCAGTGACTTGGATATCTGTGTTTTCAAGACCAAGTCCAGCTGTGTTTGGTTTACGTCCTGTTGCGTAGAGAAGGATATCAAACTCGAAGTCTCCCTTATCTGTGACAATCGTTAAGCTGTTTTGGCCATCTTTGATTTCTTGGGTATGAACGCCTTGCAAGAATTGAATGCCATCTTCTTCAAGGTAGCTTTTTGCAAGAGCTGCAATACTTGGCTCGATCCGTGGCAAGAATGTTTCAGAAGCATCCAATACCGTTACTTGGCTGCCCAAGGTATTATAGAGATGAGCAAATTCCAATCCGATAGGTCCACCACCAAGGACACCCAGGCGTTTAGGTAGGTTTTCCAAACGTTGAATACCGGTTGAATCCACGGCAAATTTACTTTCAGCCAAACCTGGGATCGGAAGGACATTTGGCACAGCACCAGTATTAATAATAATGGTTTCAGCTGTCAATTCTTCCTTCTCATCTCCAGCTTGAATTTCGATGACCTTGTTAGAAACGAAACGAGCCGTCGCATCGATAATGTCTACACCAGTTCCAGCAATCGTTGCGTAGTTCTTACCATTGAGACGAGTAGTGACTGCATTTTTCTCATTCATGGCTTGCTCAAAATCCAAGCCTTTTTCTGCTGCAACAATCAAGGTCTTGGTGGGAATACAAGCGATATTGATACAAGTACCACCGTACATAGATTTGCTCTTTTCAATCAGAGCGACTTTTTTTCCTTGGCTTGATAATTTCGCTGCGAGTGTTTTACCAGCTTTACCAAATCCAATCACAATAACATCATACATTAACATATGTTACACCTTCTTTCGCTTTCTATTGTATCAAATCCATTTTAAAAAGTCTGAAATCTGCTACGGGATTTTTTAGGAGCTCATGAGAAGGGGGAAAGAGGGACAAGAAGTCTTGTTTCATGGTATAATAAAGGGTCGGTGGACCGGATGGTCACACAATCAGTTAGAAAGAGCAAATCAGATGGACGGAATTATCAATGTAAAAAAGGAAGCAGGCATGACCTCACATGATGTGGTATTTAAACTGCGAAAAATCTTAGGAACTAAGAAGATCGGCCATGGGGGAACGCTGGATCCGGATGTGGTGGGAGTGCTTCCAATAGCAGTTGGCAAGGCGACCCGGATGGTCGAATTCATGCAAGATGAAGGCAAGGTCTATGAAGGAGAAATCACTCTGGGATTTTCTACCACAACGGAGGATGCCAGCGGGGATGTCGTGGAGCGGACCCCAGTGGAAGTGCCTTTAGATGCAGAAGAGGTCGATCGCATGATTGCCCAAATGGTGGGAGAGATCGAGCAGGTACCGCCTATGTACTCCGCGGTTAAGGTCAATGGGCGTAAGCTCTATGAGTATGCACGGGCAGGAGAAGAAGTGGAACGCCCTGTCCGACAGGTGACGATTTATGAATTCACGCGTACCAGTGAGATTGGCTACGAGGAAGGACTAGCCCGTTTTCGCTTCCGGGTTAAATGCAGCAAGGGCACCTATATCCGGACCTTGTCGGTGGATTTGGGTCAAAAACTGGGTTATGCAGCCCATATGTCTCATCTGACACGGACCAGTGCTGCCGGTTTGTCACTGGAAGATTCCCTGACCTTAGAAGAAGTGGCTGAAAAAGTAGCACAAGGAGATTTGAGCTTCCTTCACCCACTTGAAATTGGCACCGGGGATCTGGAAAAAGTAGAGCTGACAGTAGAAGAGGTTGGCGAAGTTCAAGTGGGACGCTTTATTCCAGTTGAGAGTGACTCCAAAGAGTTAGCTGCTTTTTACCAAGGAAAATTGGTAGCCATTTTAGAAAAAAGAGAAGAACTTTACAAACCTCGAAAAGTCTTTCTAACAGAAAGTGTGTTACAATAAATTCATGAATATTCGTACGATTACTACTGCTAACCAGATCCATTTGGAGAATGAGACAGTTTTGGTTCTGGGCTACTTTGATGGCCTGCATCTGGGGCATCAAGAACTCTTTAAAAAGGCGCGTCAGATCGCGGATGAAAAAGGCTTGAAGGTCGCTTTGTTAACCTTTCCTGAATCTCCTAAGTTAGCCTTTGTTCGCTACCAACCAGAATTATTGCTTCATTTGCAGAGTCCTGAGGATCGGTTCCAAAAATTAAACGAACTAGGAGTGGATGAGCTCTTCCTCATTGATTTTACGACCGATTTTGCTTCTAAAACCGCCAAAGAATTTGTTGATCAATTTGTCAAAGCCTTGAGGGCCCGAGTTTTAATTGCTGGATTTGATTATAGTTTTGGCTCTGATAAGAAAACGGCCTCTGACTTAGCTGATTATTTTGATGGTCAAGTGGAAGTCATTTCTCCTGTATTGGATCAGGGGGAAAAGATTAGTTCAACCCGCATTCGTCAAGCTATCCTAGAAGGACGCGTCCAAGAAGCTGCCCGTCTACTTGGTCACCCTTTATCCAGTCGGGGCATCGTCGTGCATGGGGATGCGCGTGGCCGCACCATTGGCTATCCTACTGCCAATTTAGCACCGATTGACCGGACCTATTTACCATCAGATGGGGTTTATGTAGTTGATGTCGATTTTAAAGGGCAGATCTATCGAGGCATGGCTTCTGTTGGCAAAAATGTCACCTTTGATGGAAAAGAGCTTCGTTTCGAAGTCAATCTCTTTGATTTTTCTGGAGATATTTATGGCCATACTTTGACCATTCATTGGTTGGATAAGATACGGGAAATGGTCAAATTCGATGGGATCGATCAACTAGTGGCGCAACTAGAAGAAGATGAAGCAGTTTCACGAAACTGGACCAAGAGAGTGGGACAGAAGTCCTAGCCTCTCAATTGTTTTTGGATTGTCGAGCAAGACGCAGTGGT